>CAYNGM010000327.1:0-1460 GCA_964396565.1 uncultured Anaerolineaceae bacterium
ATGGACACGTTCGGGACGGCCGACCCGAGGGCGGTCGGCTCGACGGTGGGGGAGGTCGTCGGCGGGGCACTCGCCTCGCTGTCACCCGCGTCCGACGGGTCGGGTGAGTCGGACGGCTCGTCGCAGTCGCCGGTCTTGTCCTGGTCGGAGATGAACACGCAACCGCCGGTCAGCAGGTCCTGGGCCATCAGGTCGTAGCGCGCGACGACGACGTGCGAGCCGGCCATGACCAGGACCACGGCAGCCAACCCGGCGATGGTCAGGGTGTTGCGTGGCAGGCGCGCCGGTCCCAGGCGACCATCGCCACCCGCGGTGCGCGCATTGAGGAACTCGGCGACCCGGTAGGCATCGATAACGGCGATGACGCGATAGACGAGGGCCAGCAGGTTGCCGACGAACAGGGCGGTCAGGAACCCCGGATTCAGGACCAGTCCGAGCAGGTCCACGCGGCTCATGCGCAGAGCCATCCCGGCCGCCAGGGCGATCAGCAGGACCGGCAACGCGGCAAAGCCGAGCGCCCGGACCGGGGCGCCGGCATAGGCCTGACCGAGACCGGGGAAGAGCAGCGAGAGGAATGCCGCGACGAACGGCGACCGGGCGCGCGGTCGCGCCTCCTGCGGGTTCTGCATCGCGCGTAGGATACTCGGACCCGCCGGACCCGGCCGTCGACGGTCCGGACGTCCAGCAGACCCCCCGCATCAGATCCCCCGAATCCGCGCACGGAGACGCATGTTCCGACCCGTCAGCAGCAAGCCCGACTTCGTCGTCATGGAGCACGAGCTCCTGGCGGAGTGGGCCGACCGCGGGACCTTCGCCCGGCTTCAGGCCCAGAACGCCGACGGTCCACGGTGGAGCTTCATCGACGGTCCGATCACGGCCAACAACCCGATGGGTGTCCACCATGCCTGGGGGCGTACCTACAAGGATATCTTCCAGCGCTACCACGCCATGCTCGGGGAACACCAGCGCTACCAGAACGGGTTCGACTGCCAGGGGCTGTGGGTCGAGGTCAACGTCGAGCGCGATCTCGGGTTCACCAGCAAGCGCGACATCGAGTCCTACGGCATCGATCGCTTCGTGACCCTGTGCAAACAGCGGGTCCTGACCTACGCGGCGCGGATGACCGAGCAGTCCATCCGTCTCGGTATGTGGATGGACTGGAACGATCCCGACGAGCTGCGCCGCCTGCACGATCTGCTGGCGACCGATCCAAGCGCGGTGACCACCGTGGAGGGACCGCGTGGTCCGGTGACCGACACCGTGGAGATGCTCGTCGGGCGTCTGGGGATGCCCGAGATGGGGGGCAGCTACTTCACCTTCAGCAACGAGAACAACGACCTGATCTGGGGGTTCCTGGCCGAGTGCCATCGACGCGGCTGGCTGTACAAGGGCCACGACACCATGCCGTGGTGCGCGCGGTGCGGGACCGGCATCTCCCAGATGGAGATGAACGAGGGCTA
>CAYNGM010000327.1:1560-2974 GCA_964396565.1 uncultured Anaerolineaceae bacterium
CTGAGCGGCCGTGACGTGCGCGATGTGGCTGAGCCGATCATCGAGCACCTCCGACGCGGGGACCGGTTCTACCGCCTCGAGCCGTACAGCCACCGCTACCCGCACTGCTGGCGCTGCGGCACGCCGCTGGTCTTCCGGCTCGTGGACGAGTGGTACATCAGCATGGGCCCGGTCTATGACGAGCCACGCGAGTCACTCACGGCCGAACAGGTGGACGCCAGCCTGCGCTACCAGATCATGGAGGTCGTGGACCGCATCCGCTGGATCCCGGGCTTCGGGTACGACCGCGAGATCGACTGGCTCCGCAACATGCACGACTGGATGATCAGCAAGAAGCGCTATTGGGGTCTGGCGCTGCCGATATACGACTGCGGGGCATGCGGCCATGTCGAGGTCATCGGTGGGCGCGAGGAGCTCCGCGAGCGGGCGATCGATGGCTGGGACCGGTTCGAGGGCCACACGCCACATCGCCCGTGGGTGGACGAGGTCAGGATCGCCTGCTCGTCATGCGGCGCTCCGGTCACGCGCATCCCCGATGTCGGCAATCCGTGGCTCGATGCCGGGATCGTGCCGTTCTCGACGCTCCACTACCGCGAGGAACCCGACTTCTGGGCCCAGTGGTTCCCGGCCGACTTCATCACCGAGAGCTTCCCGGGACAGTTCCGCAACTGGTTCTACTCGCTGCTGGCGATGTCCACCGTCCTGCGGCGCGAGGAGCCGTTCCGGGCGATCTTCGGCTACGCGACGCTGTTCGCCGAGGACGGTCGGGCGATGCACAAGAGCTGGGGCAACGCCATCGAGTTCGACGAGGCGGCCGAGCGGATGGGCGTGGACGTGATGCGCTGGATGTTCGCCAAGGCGCGACCCGAGGACAACATCCTGTTCGGCTGGCACGCTGCCGACGAGGCCCGTCGCGAGCTGCTCGTGCTGTGGAACGTCTATGCGTTCTTCGTGACCTACGCGCGACTGGCCGGCTGGATGCCGGAGCGGGGGATCGACCGGGTGATGGTCGATGCGGGCGCCGCGTCCGCGCTCGACCGCTGGATCCTGTCGCGCGCCGCCGCTGTGGCAGAGGACGTCGGCGGACGTCTGGCCGACTTCGACGCGCTGGCCGCGACGCGCCTGATCGGCGCCTTCGTGGACGACCTGTCCACCTGGTACCTGCGTCTGTCGCGACGGCGGATGCGTACCGGTGCCGCACCGGCCGATCGGTACGCAGCCTTCGCGACCCTCCATGCCGCGCTGGTCACGCTGAGCCGGACGCTTGCGCCGATCCTGCCCTTCCTGGCCGAGGGGATCTACGGGAACCTCGCCGCCACGGTCATCCCGGGTGCACCCGACAGCGTCCACCTCACGCGCTGGCCGGCCGGTGCGATGGCCGAATGGCGTGACGAGGCGCTGGAGTCGTCGATGG
>CAYNGM010000328.1:0-2971 GCA_964396565.1 uncultured Anaerolineaceae bacterium
GAGACGTGGAACCGCTCGGATGTCACGCTCCACCTGCCGTGGCTTCTGGACGCGCGCTACGATCTCGGATTGCCGACCCAGCCGGCCGGCGCTGGCAGGCTCTTCGGGTTCACGGACTGGCTATACGGAAGCTGAACCGGGGAGCCTCCGCGGCGACCCGGGCTGCCCGTCGAGCCGCTTCGGCGCGACCGGTCCCGTCCTCGAGTCAAGCACCTCGGTCGCGTCGGAGGCCACGGCCGGGTCCTCCGACTCCGCCTCGTCCACGGCGTCCATCTCGCGCAGGGTGATGACCGCTGCCGCGCTGGCCAGGGCGACCATCAGCCAGTAATAGCGCGCGAAAGAGAGATGCAGGAACAGCCCAGTGACGTAGTAGGTCATCAGGGCGAGTGCAAAGGGTGTGGTCAACTGCTCCAGGTCCGGGCGACGACGGAGGCTGCGACGCCTCGCCCGGGCGACCATCGCGATGGTCTGCCAGGCGATCCACAGGAAGACCGCGAGACCCACGACCCCGAGTTCTGCGCCGTACCCCATGTACAGGTTGTGGGCCTCGCGGGTCTCGCCCTCGCGCACGAAGAGACCCACGATCTCGGCGTAGTGCTGGTAGTTGTCGTTGAACATGTCGGGTCCGACACCCAGGATCGGGTGATCGGCCATGACCAGGGCGGCCGCCAGTGTCTCGGTGGCGCGGCTCAGGATCACGTTGCTCGCACCGCTCGTCGCCGCGTTCTCGCTGGTCAGCGCCCCGACCTCGGCGATCGACAGGATCCGCGACGCGTACTGCGGAGACCAGGCCAGGACCACCGTGATGCCGACCACGAACAGCAGGATGTGGCGCAGACGAACCATGCGCAGGACGATGAGGGCCAGGATCAATGCGCCCATACCGACCGCTGCGCCGCGTGAGAAGGTCATCACCACGGCGATCGCGATCAGGGCCGTCAACACACCGGCGGTCAGCCGCAGGGTCGGGGTGCGCTCACCTATGTACCGGAAGATGCCGAGTGGTACGAGCATGAGCATGACCTGGGCGAACCGGTTGGTCTCGCCGATCGGGCCGGCCAGGCGTCGCTGCACGACTTCACCAGCCAGGGTCTGCCCGGTCCGGATGGCGGCGCTCGGTTGGGCGAATCCGAAGTAGATGCTGTCGTAGTTGCTGGTCAGGACCTGGTGGATCGACAGCACGGCCAGGCCGGCGCCGACGACGAGGAGCACCCAGGTGACCTGGCGGAGCAGTTCCGGGGTCCGGATCACGTTGACCAGCATGAAGTAGAGACCGACTCCTTCGACGATGAACACCACGGTCGCGTCCCATGACCGCGGCACGTCCGTCGAAAATGACGCGGAGACGAGGTGGATGACCAGCAGCACGATCATCCACCCGAGCATCGGTGGCGCGACGATCGGGAGCCTTCGGACCACGAGATCACGTGCAAGGGGGATGACCAGGAGCATGGGGACCGCGGCCGCGGCAAAAGCCGGGACGCCATGGAATCGGACAGCAACGACGGCTGCGTTGCTGTAGAGGATCGCGATGGCGGTGAGTGTCGCAACGTCGGGTCGCAGGACGATCGCCACGCCAAGCGCCAGAGCACACGCCAGGGCGACCGTGAGGATCGCCGAGTCCGCCGCGAGCATCCCGGCGGTCACCGCGCCGAGGATGACCAGGATGGCCACCCCGACCGGGATCCAGTCGGCTCCGCCGCGGCCACGCCGTCGGGGCTGCGGGATGGGCCGCGCCATCGACTGCTGCGGACCGCCGAGGGGGCGCGTGCCGCCGAGTCGGCCAGTGGCGCTCACCGGGAGTGACTCATGCGGCGAGATCCGTGGGTTCGTCGCGTCGATCGCTTGCCCGCGTCGGCGTCCAGCGATCCACACGTCGGCCACTCAGCAGGTTCCAGAGCGCATGGAGCGAGGCGATATTGACGAGGCAGAAGAAGGCGGGGATGGCCAGCCATGGACGACGTGCCGCCGGATGGTCGCGAAGACCGAGGCCGATGGCGCCCAGGCCGTAGACGAGCAGCTGGCCGATGGCGGCGAGGCGGTAGATAGGACCGCGGTCGAAGAGGAACGGGGTGCTCAGGGCGACCATGAGGAGCGGCACCGCCATCAGGCGCCGAAGGACCTTGTGGGTGAGCAGCTGGACCGAGTAGAAGCCATGCCGTCGCACGTTCATGAGCTCGCGCATGACCGACACGCCGCGCAGGCCGCGGGTCATGATCCGGACCTTGCGTCCGTATTCCCTGCGACCGGAGGCCGAGACCGGCTCATACGCCCGGGCCGACGGCTCGAAGACGAGACGGCGACCCTGGGCCACCACACGCGCCGAGGTCACGAAGTCGTCGGTGACGCCATCCGGGACGGGCAGGAACAGGTCACGCCGGATCGCGTACAGCGCGCCGGTCGCCGATATCACGTTGCCACCGCGGCTCTCGGCGTCCTTGATGACGCGATCCAGATCCCAGTAGCTTCTCTCACCGACGTCGGCCACCGCCGCGGTGCTCGGCGCGACCGCCGCACGGATGTAGACCTGGTCGCCGGCGACGCCGCCGACCTCCTGGTCGGCGAATGGGCGAACGATCGCCCGCACCGCATCAGGAGCGAACGCCGTGTTGGCGTCGGTGAAGACGAGGATCTCGCCGGTCGCCCGTGCGACTGCGGCGTTGAGAGCCGGTGCCTTGCCCGTCCTGGGCAGGTCGAGCACCTCGAGTCGCGGATCGTCCCGACGGCGCGCGATCGCGACGGTCCCGTCGGTCGAGCCATCGGAGGCGATGACGACCTGCACGCGATCGATCGGGTAGTCCTGGGCCAGCAGGTCGTCTACCCGGGCGCCGATGTGCCCCGCCTCGTCGTGTGCGGCGAGGACCACGGTGACGGTCGGGGTGATGTCGGCCGATGCCACAGGGTGCGGGCGCAGGCGGGCTCGAGCCAGCACCGCCAGCGGGAAGCCCACGTAGGTCCAGCCGATCAGCGC
>CAYNGM010000329.1:0-2954 GCA_964396565.1 uncultured Anaerolineaceae bacterium
ATCGGCCGTCTCGCGAAATGGAGCGCCGAGCCGACCAGCGCCGACGAAGTGCCAGGTGTCATGGCCGAGGCGACGAGCCAGGCGCTGGCTGGACGCCCGGGACCCGTGCTCCTCTCGTTCGCCGAGGATCTCCTGGACGATCCGGCACCGATAGACGCTCGTGTCAGCTCCGCGCGACCCAACCCGGCGAGGCCGTCTGATACGGATGTCGGCGCGGTCATCGAACTCCTCGCCTCCGCCCGTCGACCGGTCATCCTCGCCGGTGGTGGTGTGCTGCGCGCCAGGACCTCCACGGAGCTGCTCCGCTTCGCCGATCTCCTCCAGGTACCGGTGATCGCCGGCTGGCGCCGCGCCGACGTCATCTCGAACGACCATCCGCTGTTCCTCGGCATGGCCGGTCTCGGAGCCGCACCGACGGTCAGGGAACGCCTCACCGAGGCTGATGCGATGCTCGTCATCGGCTGTCGATTGAGCGAGATCACGTCCTACGACGACGCTATCCCTGGTTCGGGGACGCGCTGGGCGCATGTCGATATCGCGCCACGCGACACGCATGGCGTGCCAGCCGAACTGGTCGTGGCGGCAGACGCCCGCAGCTTCCTGCGCGCGGCCACGGAGCGGTTGCTCGGCAAGGCCGTCCTGGACGCTGGACTCGTGCACGAGCGACGGGCCAACAACGATGCAGACCGGGCAGCGTGGGAGGCCGCGTCCGACGTCGGCACGATCCGCGCTGACCACAAGGGACCCGGCGTACACCCCGGTCGCACGATCACGACACTTCGACGCGTACTGGCTGACGACGCGATCATGACCACCGACGCCGGCAACTTCGCGACATGGGCCGCGCGTGGCTTTCGGTACCGACGACCGGGAACGTCAATCGGACCGACCTCTGGCGCGATGGGTTACGGGCTCCCGTCGGCGATCACCGCCGCCCTCGTCCACCGCGATAGACCGGTCGTCGCGCTGGTCGGTGATGGTGGCCTGGCCATGACCATGGCCGAACTGGAGACCGCGGTACGGGAGGGGGCACGCGTCGTCGTCGTGTGCTTCGACAACGGGCGCTACGGCACGATCAGGATGTGGCAGGAACGACGCGGGCAGGGGATCGGGGTGGCGACCGAGCTTGGCTCGATCGACTTTGCGATGGTCGCTCGTGGTCTCGGTGCACGTGGTGTCCGGATCGAGAGCGACGGCGAATTCGAGCCAGCTCTCCGTCAGGCGCTGGCCGAGGACCGGCCGAGTGTGCTCCACCTGGCGCTTGACCCAGCGTGGGTCTCGGTGGACAGGTTCGCCGAGTACTGACCCGATTCACGGCCCGTCGAGGCGTCGTTCGCTCTCGGCCTCGCGGATCGCCACTCCGATGGCTTGGAGCTCGGTTCGGTGGCGAGCGACGAACTCGGCCTCGTACGGCGCCGCCACCACCGTGCGTGCTTTGCTGAACGCCATGTCGCAGCGGGCGATCGCCCCTGCCACCGTGCGCTCGCGGATCGCCAGGAGTCGTTGACCGGCGCCGCCACCTGGCTGCGTCAGCGCGGCGACGAACCAGTCGATCAGACGCGATGGCAGCCGGTCACGAGCGACTTCCGACTCGGCGATATGGAGAGGCAGCGCCACCGATCGCGCACAGGCCGTCCAGGCTTCACGGATGGGTGACATCCGCGGGTCGCCTTCGACGGATGCCTCGAGCGAGCGGAGCGCCGGTCCGAGAGGCGCCAGGAGGCGATTCCGGGCACCATACACGGCCTCCGTCGCACGGGGGAGGCAGCCGGGCACCTCGTTGTTGCCGTGCAG
Organism: uncultured Anaerolineaceae bacterium; assembly: GCA_964396565.1. Taxonomy (GTDB): domain Bacteria; phylum Chloroflexota; class Limnocylindria; order Limnocylindrales; family CSP1-4; genus SPCO01. The sequence continues at coordinate 1,795 of CAYNGM010000329.1, forward strand.
CGCTGCGCGGTAGTGTTCCTTCTCGCTTGCCGGCCATGAGGCAATGAGGTCCTCGACCGGATCGACCACGACGGTGTCCGCGCCAGCGGCCCCGACCGAAGTGGACACTCCGAAACCCCATCGATCAGCCCATGCGACCGGGTCCAGCGAGGCATCCGGGATGACCGGCGGCGGCTCCACGGTCGCGGGGTAGGGGAGTCCACGGGCAGCCATGCAGCGCGCCGTCATGGCGTTCACGACCGTCGCGCGCTCTCGGTCGAGTCCAACCGGATCCGTCTCGTCGAGGCCGAGCGCGGATGCGATGGTCGCCGGTGCTAGCGGTGGCTGCCGGTGTCCGGTCAGACCTGCTCCGACTGCTGCCACGATCGCCAGCACCACGACCAGCCAGAACGAGGCATAGCCGGCTCTCACCTGAACGGAAGCGTTGGGCTATAGATCGAACCGCCGCGCCACAGGCCACCCTCCAGGAAGGCACCGATCCCCCAGGCTCGATACGTGCCGGTGCCACAATCCGCGTAGTAGCCCATGTCGATCCCCGCGAGCCAGCCGAAGGACGAGGTAGTGCTGTAGCGGTAGCCCGAGTCGCGGCAGGTCCCCCAGCCGCCGTTGTAGGTCTGGATCACCACCCGAGTCCGCAACTCCCCGGCCGGCTGGGCCCGTCGGTCTGCTGTCGTTCGGCACGGCCAACGGTAGGCACGCAGGATCGCATCACCACCTGCACCTCCGGCGTCAGTCAGCCCGACCGACCCGTAGGCGCAGCCGTAGGTCGACGATCGATACAGCCAGCGCGCCGCGCCCACCTGATCTCCGCTCAGGATCTCCCAGCGCGGGCCCCCATACAGCTCGTCGTAGATACAGATGAACTTGACGCCGCTGGTGGTGTCCTCCCAGACAGTGCCTGGGACGCAGGACTCGCTCGGCGCAGGTGCGCCTCCGGCGGACACGCCCGGCACCCCGGCGAGGGATACGACGAGCGACAGGAACACGAAGACCAGGAGACGAACGCGACGCACGTGGACCTCCACGGAGGGGTCGCCGACGTGGGCGGGACGCGTCGACCTGCGCGAGACACTAGCGGCGCTGTCTCGTCAGCCGATCACCCGAGACTGCACCGGCGCTTATCCGACGTCACGCGCCATCGAGCGCGCCACTGCCGACAC
>CAYNGM010000330.1:0-2949 GCA_964396565.1 uncultured Anaerolineaceae bacterium
GTCACGGCCACCACCACCACGGCCGCCGGCGCCACCTGGCGCGCCCTGGCGGTCGGTGATGCGGCCGAGGTCTGGGCGCCGATACTCGCCCCGGCGACCGGGCTCGACCACATCGATCGCGGGACGCCGCTCGTGCTCGACGAACCCGGCGACATCGCCGAGGCGGCGGCGTTCCTGTGGCGGCAGGCGGACGAACGCCGGGCCGAACTGGTCGAAGCGGGTGAGCTGCCTGCGTCGTGGCCGTCGGCGTATCTCCCGCCTCGTGACTGGAAGAGCCGGCTGGTGTCATCGCGGACGCTGGAACTCACCTGGGAATCAGAACCGCCCGCGGATGTGGCGATGGCGTCCGGTGCACGCAGTTCCGGCGACGCCTTCGGCTGGCGTGAGCCGGTCCTGCCGCTCGGGCGAGCCGGTCGACTGCCCGACGCGGTCGACGAGTGGCGGGCCGACGGCGCCCGCATCGTCCTCGCCTCGGACCAGGCCCCAAGACTGGCCGAGATCCTTGCCGAGGCCGACCACCCGGTCGCGGTCGTCGATCAGATCGTGGACGCGCCACCGCGCGGCTCGATAAGCCTCATCTCGCGCAGCCTCAACGGCGGCTTCACCGGCGGTCCCGATGGCCTGACCTTCGTGACCGACCGGGAGCTGTTCGGGACGGTTCGGATCCGCCGTCCGAAGGCGCTCCGCCGCGTCGTCCCGCGCGACATCCTGGAGCGCCTCACACCGGGCGATCTCGTCGTCCATATCGATCACGGCGTGGCCCGCTACGAACAGATGTCGAGGCGGGGTGGGGCGGGCGACGAACGCGACTATCTCGAGCTGTCGTTCGCCGACGGCGACCGCATCTTCGTCCCCGTCGAGCAGATCGCCAGGGTGACGAGGTACGCCGGTGCAGAGCGGCCGGGGCTGTCGCGCCTTGGCGGTGCCGAGTGGCTGCGGGCGAAGCAGCGTGTCCGGCGCGCGGTCGCGGACCTAGCTGATGAGCTCCTTGCCCTGTATGCGGCCCGCGCCGACGCCGACGGCCATGCCTTCAGCGACGACACCCCGTGGCAGGGTGAACTCGAGGCGTCCTTCCCGTACGAGGAGACCATCGACCAGCTGCGCGCCGTGGCGGAGGTCAAGGCGGACATGGAGGCCGGCCGGCCGATGGATCGGCTCGTGGTCGGGGACGTCGGCTACGGCAAGACCGAGGTCGCCCTGCGCGGGGCGTTCAAGGCGACCCAGGACGACAAGCAGGTCGCGGTCCTCGTGCCGACCACGGTCCTCGCGGCCCAGCACCATGCGACGTTCAGCCAGCGCTTCGCAGCATTTCCTCTCGAGGTCCGCCTGCTGTCGCGCTTCGTCCCGGCCAGGGAGCAGGCGGCGACCATCGCAGGCCTGGCCGACGGATCGGTGGCCCTGGTCATCGGCACGCACCGGCTGCTCAGCAAGGACGTCCGCTTCCGGGATCTCGGCCTGGTCATCGTCGATGAGGAGCAGCGCTTCGGGGTGGCCGCCAAGGAACGGCTCAAGCAGCTTCGCCGCGAGGTCGACGTCCTGACCCTCAGTGCGACGCCTATCCCGCGGACCCTCAACCTCGCGATGGCCGGGATCCGCGACCTGAGTGTCATCGAGACGCCGCCGGAGGACCGGCTGCCGATCCAGACCCGGGTGGCCGAGGCATCCACGGGCCTTGTCCGCGACGCCATCCTGCGCGAGCTCGATCGCGGCGGTCAGGTCTTCTACGTCCACAACCGCGTCGAGACCATCGAGGCCCAGGCGGAACAGCTTCGCCGGCTCCTCCCGGACGCCCGGTTCGTGGTCGGGCACGGCCAGATGGCCGAGGGTGCACTGGAAAAGGTGATGCTCTCCTTCGCCTCCGGCGAGGCGGACGTGCTGGTGTGCACGACGATCATCGAGTCGGGGCTCGACATCCCCAACGCGAACACGATCATCATCGATCGCGCGGACACGCTCGGGCTGGCGCAGCTGTACCAGCTTCGCGGGCGGGTGGGTCGGAGCAGCAGGCGGGCCTACGCCTACCTGCTGTATCGACGCCGCGAACGCCTCTCCGACGAGGCGCGCAAGCGGCTCCAGGCCATCTTCAATGCGTCCGAGCTGGGAGCCGGGTTCCAGATAGCGCTGTCCGATCTGGAGATCCGCGGTGCCGGCAACATCCTTGGCGGAGAGCAGTCCGGTCACATGGCCGCGGTCGGATTCGACCTGTACGCGCGGATGCTGGCCGAGGCGGTGGAGGAGGGGAAGGCCAGGCGGGAGGGTCGCGCCCCGATCATCGAGACGCCCCAGGCGGTCATCGACCTGCCGATGGATGCCCACCTCCCGACCGACTACGTCCCGGACGAGGCCCAGAAGCTCGAGCTGTACCGGCGGCTCGCTCGAGCGCGAACGGCTGGCGATCTCGCCGCGTTCCGCCAGGAGGTGACCGACCGGTTCGGCCCGATGCCGCAGCCCGTGCTTCGCCTGGTCGAGGTGGCCGATCTGCGGCTCACCGCAGAGACCGTCGGAGTCAGCTCGATCTCACGCGAGGAGGGCTGGCTCGTCGTGCGCTTCGGTGCCGCGCTGACCCGGGCGGCGGCGATGCGTCTGCTGGGAAGCGATGGTCTGCCGGGGATCCGCCCGTCCGATGTCGTGTTCGCTTCGAATCAGGTCCGTCTGCGGATCCGCGGCGACGCCGGGCGTGTCTGGCCGCTCACCCAGGCCGTAATCGCCCGGCTTGCTGCAGGAGGATCGGTTCCGGCGCCGGCGTGACGGACCCCTTCGACTTTGCCTGGTAGGTCGTCGTCGCCGTCAGGGTATGGCCCCGGATCGACACCCTTATCGTGACCGTCTTGACCCGACCGTCGCCAAGGTCGATGTATGCCGTCGCCTTGGCTACGCCGTCGGTCATCGTGTAGGCGCGGAAGACGTGGGCGACGGGCTCTGCGCCGTTGGGCACATCGGCGGACGACG
>CAYNGM010000331.1:0-2942 GCA_964396565.1 uncultured Anaerolineaceae bacterium
CTTGATGCTGGTCGCCTGGCCGGTCGATGACTTCCGACCTGCCTCGACCGTCTTGGCAGCAGTGGCGGCGGTGGCAGCGACGACAGCGGTCGTATCTGGATTGGGCTCGACTTCGGCGTCGGCGGGCTCAGGTGCGGGCGCCGCTTCAGGCTCGGGCGCGTCGTCAGATCGATCGGTCATGCGGTTTCGTCGTCACTCCTGCGTGAGCGGTCGAGATCAGCGCGTGGATGCCAATGGCCGTGCGGCCGGTCACGCGCGGGCGCCAGTGTACCGAACCGGCGTGCTGCACCATCGGATCCGAGCGTCGATGGCGCAGGTGAAGCGCGTCACGCCGCAAGGAGCCCCACCCGAAGTCGCCGCACGGAGCACCCAGCGGAGTCGCCGCACGGAGCACCCAGCGGAGTCGCTGCAAGGAGCCCCACGGAGCCGCTCACCTCAGATGTCGCGGACGGCAGGGAAGAACAACCCGGCCAGCCCAGCCCCAGCGGTGACCAGCCCCGAGATCGCGATGACCGACGAAACGCCGATCAACTCGCCCGCCACACCTCCGACAGCCATTGCCAGCGTCATCGCCCCGAACACAAGCGCGAACCGGAAGCCGACCACACGCCCCATCAGAGCGGCGGGCGTCCGCTCCTGGAAGAGAGTCTGGCTGGGGATCAGGAAGACCATGTTGGCGATGCCCGAACCGAACGCGAATCCGATCGCAAGGGGCAGGTTGCCGGTCATGGCCAGGGCGGTGACCAGGATCCCGAATGCCGCGTACCCACCGATGATCAGGTGGCCCTTGGTGAACCGCGTCCCGATCAGCCCGAGCACGAAGCCGCCGATCAGGTTGCCCACCGCCTGGCCCGTTTCGAGGAACGAGTAGACGGCCTTCCAGCCGAACGGATCGTTGCCCCAGACCGCAAGCGCGAATGCCGGCATCAACGCGACGAGCATCCCCACCGTCACCTGGGCTACAGCTGCCTGGACCGTGTTCGCAAGCAGGGTCGGCTCGCCACGCAGGAAGCGCCAGCCAGCCTTCAGTTCACCGACGAAGCCAGCGTCGGTGCCGTCATCGACTTCTGCGTCGTCATCTTCGTCAGTCGATTCATCCACTCTGGGTCGGACGACTATCGCCGTGAGCAGCAGCGCCGACGCGACATAGGTCGCGGCATCGAGCCAGAACGCCACCGGGATGGCGTTGCCCAGCGAGACGACGAACAGACCGGCGAGGGGCCAGCCGATGATGTCCGCGATGGTCTCGCCGACCCACAGCGCCGAGTTGGCGCTCAGCAGTTCGTCGTCGCGAACGATCTGCGGCAGGATCGCCACCCGAGCGGGACGGAAGAACAGCGAGATGGTGGTGATCGCGAAGACCAGTGGGTAGACCAGCAGGACGTTGGTGACAGCGGCGATCGGGACGAGCAGTACGGTCGCCGCGCGAAGGAGGTCGCTGACGATCAGGACCTCGCGGTGGTCCCATCGATCGACCAGGGTGCCCGCGACCGGGCTGAGCAGCAGGTTCGGCAGGGTTGCGGCGACGAACACCAGGGCCGAAGCGAGCACCGACCCCGTCGTCATCAGGACTACGGCCGCCAGGGCGATCTGGTGGATCCGATCACCGAACAGCGAGATCAGCTGTCCGGCCCACAGCGCGGAGAACGAACCGTTGAGGGCGAGACGGACATACGGGTGTCGGCGGACGCGTGCCAGCGTCTCCGGGGAGAGCCGTACACCACCGGGTGCCTCGGCCACCGCGGACGCTTCGGCCACATCGGTCGTGCCCATCGCGACGCTCTCCACCGCGGCTGGGACGGTCGGCAGGGGAGTGAGCGCCGGAGACGCCATGCCGATCCCGGACGCGCCCATCACCATCGGGCGCTCCAGAGCCGCCGAATCGGATAGCGGCGGTGCGAGCCCGGTCGAAAGCGGTGCGAGCCCGGTCGAAAGCGGTGCGCCAATCGGAGGCGGTGCGAGCTCGATCGAAGACGGCTCGCCAGTCGAACCCGCAGGCGCCAGACCCGTCGCCGGCGCCACCGTCGATCGACCGCCGGCCCCGGTGAGCCTCGTCGCACCGGCTATTCCGGCCAGTCGTGCCCGGATCGCCGCGTCCTCATCCTCCTCGAGTTCCGTCGGGATCCGGACCACACCCGCGAACAGGAAGAACCCGAGCCCCAACGCCAGGAACGCATCGCCGAGGGAGGCGACGTTGCGGATCAGCGGGACGGGGATCGGGATGATGTCGCCGATGATCAGGAGACGCAGCAGGAAGTCGCCGGCCGTCCCTGGAAGGACGACGTGTATGGCCGACTGGACGTCCGCGCTGGTGAACCCGGCCGCCTCCAGAGCGGAGCCCCACACCGGCATGTAGCCGCCGTTGACCAGGATGACGATGGCATTGAGCAGGATCCCGATGAACGCGAGGCTTAGACCCGGATACGACCGATTTACCCAGAGGCCCGCGAGCAGCAGTCCGAACGACAGCGCCCACAGGACGACCCGGAAGGTGTCGGCGACCTCGACGCCCGCATTGAGCATCGATTCGGTCGCGAACCGCACGACCACGGCAGCGAACAGGATCCAGACCCAGCGCAACTGGATCGACGCGAGGTTCGATATCCGGCCACCGCTGCGCAGGCCCAGCAGGAGTCCGAGGATGATCCCGCCGATCAGCATCGGGTCAGCACTCGGTCAGGATCGAGTTGAGGCGTCGATCGGCGAGTCGGCGCCAGTGACAGGTTCACCCGAGCATGATGCTGGAGCCGGCAACCCCGACGCATGTCGGTTCGGGCGGTGGTCTCGGTGACGGCTGGGAGGAGCCGGTCGACCTCAGGAGCCGGTCGAACCCAGGAGCCGTGTCGACCCCAGGAGCCGGTCGACCTCAGGAGCCGTGTGAGGCGTCCGGGGCCGATCGACCTCAGGAGCCGTGTGAGACGTCCGCAGCCGATCGACCTCAG
>CAYNGM010000332.1:0-2941 GCA_964396565.1 uncultured Anaerolineaceae bacterium
CAAGAACTACTTCTACCCGGACCTGCCCAAGGGCTACCAGATCAGCCAGTACGATCTGCCGCTCGCAGCGGCCGGGCGGCTGACGGTCGGGACGTCGGGTGGCCCGGTCACCGTCGGGATCACCCGCGCGCATCTCGAGGAGGACACGGCCAAGCTCGTCCACGCGACCGACGCCGGCGGTGCCAAGGTCAGCCTGGTCGACTTCAATCGGTCAGGCGTGCCGCTCATGGAGATCGTCACCGACCCCGTCATCCACACCGCCGAAGCCGCCCGACGCTACGCCGAGGAGCTCCAGCTGCTGCTGCGCTCGATCGGGGCGTCCGATGCCGACATGGAGCGTGGCCAGATGCGGGTCGAGGCCAACGTTTCGTTGCGGCCCCGGGGTACGGAGGCATTCGGGACGCGGGTCGAAGTCAAGAACATGAATTCGTTCCGCTCGGTGGAGCGGGCGATCGACTACGAGATCGCGCGCCAGGCGGCCGCGCTCGATGCCGGCGAGCCGCTACGGATGGAGACGCGGGGCTGGTCCGACGATCGCGCTGTGACGTATCACATGCGCTCCAAGGAGACGTCCGACGACTATCGCTACTTCCCGGAGCCGGACCTGCCGCCGCTGCGGGTCGATCCGGTCTGGCTCGAGGCGATCCGTGCCGGGCTGCCGGAGCTGCCGAGCGCTCGACGTTCACGGTACGAGGACGTGCTTGGGTTGCGTGCCTACGACGCGGCCGTGCTCGTGGCCGATCCCGACGCGACGGCCCTGTTCGAAGCGACGCTGGCTGTCACCGCGGATCTGCGCCCCGCCACCGTCGCGAACTGGGTGACCGGGGAGTACCTGCGTCTGCGCAACGCCGGCGCGGCCACGGCTGTCGAGCCTCGCGAGTTGGCCGCGGTCATCCAGGCTGTAGAGGAGGGGTCGATCTCACGGGCCAACGGCAAGGAGGTCTTCGAGGCCCACGCGGGCGGGGCTGGCCCGGCGTCCGCCATCATCGAGGCCCGTGGCTTTCGCCAGATCCGCGACACCGGCGTAGTCGATGCCGCGGTCGAGGCGGTCATCGCCGCCAACCCGGCGGCGGTCGCGGACTACCGAGCCGGCAAGACGCAGGTTGTCGGGTTCCTCGTCGGGCAGGTCATGAAGGCGACGCGCGGCCAGGCGGACGCGGCGCTGGTCGGTGACGCCGTGCGGACGCGGCTGGACGTCGGGGAGTAGGTCCAGGATGGGGCCGCTGAACATCATCCTGTGGGTCGTCGGAGTCGTGCTCGTGGTGGTCGGCTATCGGCGGGCGAAGGTTCCGTGGCAGCGCTACCAGGCGCTCAAGGAGCAGGATGCCAACGTGGCCCGTTACGAGGCATGGCGCGGCGGGGTGCGTAGCGAGGGCAAGACGGGGGCATCGGTCGCCATGGACGTGCTCCGCCGGCAGGCGCAGCGAGCCGGTCTCGTCGCGATCGTCGGCTTCGTCCTCATCTTCCTCGGCTTCCTGCTGCGCTGACGCGCGACGCTGACCCGCGGGCCGGCGCTGCGTTGCCGGCGTGTCGTGTCCCCGTGTCGTGTCCCCGTGTCGTGTCCCCGTGTCGTGTCCCCGCGACGTGGCGCCCACATCATCGGACCGCCCCCGTGTGCCGCCCCGCCATAGACTTGTCGCGACCAGCGCCGTAGCAGGGGATCACCCACGACCATGCGCGAACGGACCAGCGGTCGGGGCTTCGCGACCCGGGCCATCCACGCCGGTGAACACCCTGATCCCACCACGCACGCCCACAAGCCGCCGATCTACGCGACCGCGACCTACACGTTCGACACGGCGGCCGAGAAGGAGGACGCGGTCGATCGCGCGCTCGCCTGGGAGCCCGGCGTCTACTTCTACTCGCGGACGGGAAACCCGACCAACCGGGCGCTCGAGGAGAAGATCGCCTCGCTCGAGGGCGCCGAGGATTGCGTCGTGTCCGCGTCGGGCATGGCCGCCGTCTCGGCGACACTGCTGGGGCATCTGAGCGGCGGCGACCACATCGTCGTCGGTGACGAGCTGTTCGCGATCACCAAGGTCCTGCTCGATGAAGACCTGCCACGGCTGGGCATCGGCGTGACCCGCGTGGACATGACCGACCTGGCGGCGATCGAGGCCGCGATCACGCCGGCGTCACGGGCGATCCTGTTCGAGACATCGACCAACCCTCGGCTGCGTGTCCCGGACCTCGACGCGGTAGCGGCGATCGCCCATCGCCACGGACTCATCCTCATCGCCGACAACACGTTCCTCGGACCTGCGCTGCTCCGACCGCTCGAGCACGGCGTCGATCTCGTGCTGCACGCCGCCACCAAGTTCCTGTCGGGCCACGGCGATGCGGTCTCGGGCGTGGTCAGCGGACGCAAGGACCTGATCGACCCCATCCGCAAGCAGACCGACACGTTGGGCCAGGCGGCCAGCCCGTTCTCGAGCTTCCTGGTGATGCGCGGGGTGCGCACCCTGCCGCTCCGAACCCGTGCGGCATCCGCCAACGCGGCCCGTCTCGCGGCCCTGCTGGAGGCGTCGCCGAAGGTGGACTGGGTCCGCTACCCGGGTCTGCCCTCACACCCGGACCATGCGATCGCTCGTCGGTTGCTGGGTGATGAGGGCGGCGCGATGATCACGTTTGCGCCACGCGGCGGGGTCGGCGGGATGGCCGCGTTCACGGATCACCTCGCGCTGTGCGACATCGGGGTCAGCCTCGGCGACATCCACACCCTCGTCTATCCGCGTCCCAAGGACGGGGGGATCATCAGGCTTTCGATCGGCTGCGAGGACGTCGAGGACCTGATGACCGACTTCGAGCGCGGTCTCGCCGCGGTCGTCTGAGCAGGTCGACATCCCGGGTCGGTCCCGCCGCACCACCGGCCGCGCCCCGCCGCGATCGTCTGAGCAGGTCGACATCCCGGGTCGGTCCCGCCGCACCACCGGCCGCGCCC
>CAYNGM010000333.1:0-2930 GCA_964396565.1 uncultured Anaerolineaceae bacterium
GCCCGGTGTACGTGATGCGCGCCGACCCGAAGGAACAGCGTGAGCTCGCCGAGCGCTACCTGCTCGAGCGTGTCCTCCTCGACGCGAGCAGCCTCACCCGGGTCATCGGTCCGCGCGAGGTGGGCGGATGACCGAGAACCCAGCCGCGACGACGACCGCGGCGGCTCCGCCAGCCACGGCGGCTCCGGCAGCCACGGCGGCTCCGGTGCGACCGACCGTCATCGCCCGATTGCCGCGATTGACCTACTTCTTTCCCGCCCACAACGAGGAGGCGAACCTTGAGGGGCTCGTCGCCGAGGCGCTCGAGACGCTGCCGTCGATCGCCGAGGTCTTCGAGATCATCGCTGTCGATGACGGCTCCCGTGACCGGACCGCCGCCATCGCCGATGCGCTCGTGGCCACTCATCCCGATGTGTTCCGGGTCGTCCACCACGTGACGAACCTGGGCTATGGCGCCGCACTGCGCTCCGGTTTCGGCGCGGCGCGCTACGAACTCGTGGCGTTCACCGACGGCGACCGCCAGTTCCGGGTGGAGGACCTCGCCCGACTGACCGCCCGTCTTGCCGAGTCCGACGAACCGGACGTCGTGGCGGGGTTCCGGATCAAGCGTGCCGATCCGCTCATCCGGACGATCTACGCTCGCGCCTACCGGCTTGCCAACCGGATCTTCTTCGGCCTCACCGTCACGGACGTGGACTGCGCGTGCAAGCTGTTCCGGCGGGAGGCGCTCGACGGTCTCCGGGTCGAGTCCGGCGGCGCATTCTTCTCGGCGGAGCTGCTCATCAAGCTGCGGGCGGCCGGGCGGACCGTGGTGGAGGTCGGCGTCCCGCACTACCCGCGCATGGCGGGCTCGCCGACCGGCGCCAAGCCGTCCGTGATCTTCCGGGCTGTTCGCGACTTCTGGCGGCTGCGCCTGCACATGTGGGTGAACGCCCGCCAGGCCCTCCGCCGTGGCGACCCGATCCTGCGCGACGAGGTCTAGGTCGCCCCGTCCCGCCGCCCCCGTCCCGCTCCCGTCCCGCCGCCCCCTTCCCGCTGCCGCCTTCCCGCTGCCGCCTTCCTATCGCATCACGAGGCCGCTGGTCGGGATGCAGGGTCGCCGGTCACATTTCTGCCGAATGCAGACATGGTCTGCAGCTGCCAGACACCATCACGTCCAGGACCAAGGGCCAGACGACCCTTTGAGCGTGACGAGCCTGCCCTCGGGCCACGAATCCCCGCCGATCGCAGACCAGTTCTGCAGATGGCGGAAATCGGTCGGCATGTGCAGACCAGTTCTGCAGATGGCGGAAATCGATGATCGACTCCGGAATGGGCGCCACCGGCAAGGGCGACTCCGGAATGGGCGCCACCGGCAAGGGCGCCCCTCCCCCCGCGTCAGCTTCCGCGGTTCTCGGCGTCCGGGTCCACGTCCAGCGAGTTCACGAAGTCGCGGAAGACATCGAGGCGCTCGTCGACGATACGCTCGCCGGTCGACTCGAGCAGCTCGCCTGGCTCGCCCTCGTCGTCGCCGAGCCCGCCGTCCGCGCCGAGACCCGCCCGGTCTAGGACCGACGGTGCCGCAAAGATCGGGGCCCCGACCCGGACCGCGAGCGCCAGCGCATCGGATGGACGCGCATCCACCTCGGCCTCGCCGCCACCGTGGGCCACGAACAGGCGGGCATGGAACGTCTCCTCGGCGAGATCGGAGATGACCACCCGCGAAACGCTCGCCCCGACGGCCGCGAGCGTGCTGGCGAACAGGTCGTGGGTGAGCGGCCGCTCAGGCGTCAGACCCTGCAGCCGCATCGCGATCGCACTGGCCTCCCACGGTCCCACCCAGATCGGCAGGTAGCGGTCCCGGGCGGTCTCCTTGAGGATCACGACGTGGCGGCTGGAGAGCATGTGGACCCGCACGCTCTCGACGACCATCTCGATCAGGGAGTCGTCCATGGCCGGATTATCCCACGGGTGCGACGCGCGGCTGGGGAAGCGGACGCAATCCGGGGTGAAGGCACGGGCCGAAGAAGCGGACGCAAGCCGGGATGAAGGCGTGACTGGGCAAGCGGAGGCGACAGGGCTCGTCCAGCCGAGGCCACGACCGGGTACGTCGCGGATCAGGGGGCCTTGCTCGGGGCCTTGGTCGGCTTGGCTGATCCTGAGGCCCCGGGCTTGGCGCTCGCGTCCGGGCCGGCGCTCCCGCTCGGCGACGGACGCGGCGACGCCCCGGGTGTGTCCGCGACCGCCTCCAGGACAGCCTGCCCGATGTGATCCTTGCCCAGCCAGACGAGGGTCGGCGCGGCGTCCGTACCAGCGCCCGGCACCACGTACATCGCGCGCAGGTCCTTCCAGTCGGGCGCCCCGCCAGCCAGGCGGTACTGCGCTCGGTAGTCGCCGCCGGCCTTGTCGAAGGCGATCACACGGTTGCTCTTGGTGTCGAACGCGTACACGTCGCCGGTCCGCTGTTCACCCGTACCCGTGACGAAGTCCAGGACCGGCGCGGGTCGGAGCAGGGTGTCACCAGGGGCGCCCGGTTCCCAACCGTCCGACTTGCCCCGGGTGAAGCGCTCCAGCGCACCGGCCTCGGTGACGAAGATGTCGCCATCGATGTACATCGAGCTCATCTGGTCCACTGCTCGCGCAGTCGCCAGCCAGCCAGTGGACTTGTTGGGGAAGCCTCCCCCGTCGCTGGCCGGCGGGAATGCCAGGATCTGCTGCTCTGACGGATCCACCACGTACAGGTTGTAGAGGTTCCGGCCGGGGTCGCGCAGGAACGTGCCGATGGCCGTGATGTCGTCGCCCCAACTGGAAGCACCCTCCACCGGAACGCGTGTGAGGGTGCCCTTGCCGGCATCGTCGGCGGCACGCCAGCGCCACAGGACGTTCTTGCTGTCGAGGATCAGCAGGTCGCGTCCGCCGACGGTGAGAAAGCGCGGTTCCCCGACCGTGGT
>CAYNGM010000334.1:0-2924 GCA_964396565.1 uncultured Anaerolineaceae bacterium
CGACGAGCCGTCCGACTCACCCGACCCGTCGGACGCGGGTGACAGCGAGGCGAGCGCCCCGCCGACGGCCTCCCCCACCGTGGAGCCGACCGCCGTCGGGTCGGCCGTCCCGAACGTGTCCATCGCGCCGTGGGACGGCAAGGAGCGCCTGAACATCCTGCTCATCGGCGCGGACACCCAGGGTCGCGGCCATCGCACCGACACGATGATCACCGTGTCCATCGATCCGGTCACCGGCCAGGTCGCGATGTTCAGCCTGCCACGCGACACCAAGGGCGTGCCGATCCCGCCCGGACCGGCGCGCTCGGTATGGGGCAGCACCTACGGTGACAAGATCAACTCCTTCTTCATCAACAACCGGCGCCGCTCGGACCTGTGGCCGGGCTCGGACAGGACGCGTGGCTACAACGCCCTGAAGGCGGTCCTCGGCGAGCTCTACGGCCTCGATATCAAGTACTTCGTGGAGGTCGACTTCGACGGCTTCAAGAAGATCGTGGATGCCATGGACGGCGTCACCGTCAACGTCCAGATCCCGGTCGTCGACGACGGCTATCCGGCCGGTGTGGCCAAGAGCAGGCGTCTGTACATCCCGAGCGGGATCCAGCACATGACCGGGGCCGAGGCGCTGCGTTATGCCCGCTCGCGCAACACCTCGAGCGACTTCGACCGCGCCGCCCGCCAGCAGCGCCTGCTGCTGTCGATGCGCGAGCAGGCCGACCCGCAGGAACTCATCCCGCGGCTCCCCGAGCTGATCGATGCCCTCGAGAATTCAATCAAGACCGACATCCCGCTCGACCAGCTCGACGAGCTGCTGGGACTGGCTTCCGGCATCGACACCGAGAACGTCCGCTCCCATGTCTTTTCCCCGCCGCTCTACCAGCGCGAGGTCCTGACCGGCTACTGGACGGTCCCCTATGTCGATCGCATCAGGGCAGCCGTCCGCGACGCGTTCAAGACGGACCCGGCGGACGAGGCCCGTCGCCAGAAGCTGGCGGCCGAGGGCGCCACCGTGTGGGTCCTCAACGGGACCGGGGAGATGAATCGCGGGACGCGTCTGGCCGGCTACCTCGACTACCAGGGTCTTGCTGCGTCGGCGCCACGGACCAGGCCGGAGGGGCCTGTGCCGGCCACGACGAAGATCGTCGTCTACAACGGCGCCGAGACCGGGCTCGAGGACACCATCGCCTACCTCGAGAAGACATTCGGGGTGACGGTGACGACGGCGACCGATCCGGCGGTCCGTGCGGACGTAGTGATCACCATCGGGCAGGATACGCCGGACCTCGAGGCACCCCCGCTGAGCTGACGCTCGGAAGCGTCAACGCGTCGAACGCCCGGCGTCCGACCCGCCCGGCGTCCGACCCTGCCGCCGCCGACAACCGATCAGCGACCCCGAGTCAGGCGATCGGGGTCAACCAGTGAGCGTACTCAGGCAGACGGCCGCGGACCGCATCGAAGTACCGATCACGCACGAGCCGGGCGATCGGACCGATGGACCCCGAACCGACCGGGCGATGATCCACCTCGATGACCGGCGAGACCTGGACGCCCGTGCCGCACAGCAGCGCCTCGTCGGCGACATAGATCTCGGACCGGTCGATGCTGCGGATCTCGTGCGGGATCCCCTCGTTGGCCAGGATCTCCAGGATGGCCTTGCGGGTGACGCCCTCGAGCAGGTCGTCGCTGACGGGTGGGGTCAGGGCGACACCATCGCGCACGATGAACAGGTTCGCCGCTGATGCCTCGTTGATATGGCCGTCGGCGGTGAGCACCAGGGCCTCGTCGAAGCCGTTGAGCTCCGCCTCGCTCTTCTGGAAGGCCATGTTCACATAGCCGCCCACGATCTTGCCCCGGGCCGGGATCGCCTCGTCGGCGTTGCGCCGCCAGGACGAGGTCATGATGCGCAGCCCGTGCTCGGTATCGACGTAGTTGCCGAACGGCAGGGCCACGATGTACAGCTCGTGCTCGAGGTCGTGCAGGCGCACCCCGATCGCCCGTGTCGACTTGTAGAACGAGGGCCGGATGTAGGCATCCTCGCGGAACCCGTTGCGCCGGACGGTCTCGACGATCAGCCCGCCGAGTTCGTCGACGCTTGGCACCGGGTCGATCATCAGGATCCGGCATGACTGGCGGATGCGCTCGACGTGCTCGCGCAGCTTCAGCACGTAGAGGCGCCCGGCCTCCCCGTTCCAGTAGGCGCGGATGCCCTCGAAGGTAGCGGTCCCGTACAGGAACGCGTGGGTCATGACGCTGACCTTCGCCTCCCGCATCGGCATGTAGTCGCCCTCGAAGTAGCAGATCAGGTCATCGAGCGCGGACGGCTTGGGGGCGTGATGGGTGCTGGTCGCCGGCGTCGCGGCAGGGTCGTTCGTGATCATCGCGAAGGTGGCTCCTGCGCCCGAGGGCGCTACTGGTGATCCGATGCGCGTGGTCCTACCATGGGACGTGGCCCGCGCCCGAGTATAGCGCGGGGCTCAGGGCGCCCCGATGACCGCCAGGGTGATCGCCAGGGCGATGACAACGAGGATCGCGATCGAGATCGCCAGCATCAGCCAGTCGCGGACGCGTACGTAGCCGACCGCAGCGGCGATGACCCGGCTGATCGGGATGGCGATGCATACGATCAGGCCAAGCGACAGGAAGGCAGCCGGTTCGAGCGCGAACAACCCGGCCACGATGGCACCCGGTTCGAACGCCGGGCTGGCGTCGAACGGCGAGATCCCGGCGGCGATCATCAGCACGACACCGATCAGCAACAGCGCGATGGCCACATAGGTCCAGGCGACCATCATCTGGCCGATGCGCCGCTCCAGGGCCTGGGTGTCGTGCGGGACTGCTCTCATCAGATGGCTCGCATCAGCATCTGGGACGCCGTGTACAGCAGCACGACCACGAACAGCAGACGCAGGATGCGCAAGTCGACA
>CAYNGM010000335.1:0-2923 GCA_964396565.1 uncultured Anaerolineaceae bacterium
CCAGCCTGAGACCTGCACGGGTGCCGGCACCAGGGACGCCGACCACAACGTCGCGACCGACTCGGTGTACGACGCGCGTGGGAACCGGATCCGGATGACGGTGCCTGATCCGGCGGCGACGAGCGGCACCTCGACGGCCACCGTGACCACGCAGTACGCGTACGACTCAGGCGACCGACTGTGCCGGGTCGTCGAGCATGCGACCGGCAGCACCGATCTGCAGGCCCTTGCCGACCCCTGCTCCGACCCCACCCAGACGGCGGGCACGACGACCGCCAACGTGTCCACCCGCTACACGTACGATGGCATCGGCAACCTGGCCACGGTGATCGACGCCACCGGGGCGACGACGAGCTATGGCTACGATGCGCAAGGGCGGATGACCAGCCTGACCGATCCATTGGGCGAGACCCTGAGCTGGGTCCATGACAGCCGCGGCAACCGCATCCGCCAGGAGGACCGCGCCGATCCACCGCTGACCGCCAGCGTCCAGTGGACGTACGATGCCGCCGGGCGGATGCTCACCCGGGTCGCCGACGGCACGACGACCTCCTACACCTATGACGCCAACGGCAACAAGCTGACCGCGACCGACGGGACCCTCACCATCACCGCCACCTACGACCGACTTAACCGGCCGCTGACCATCGACGACGAGGATGCCGGCACGACGGCCGACACGACCTACACCTACAGTCTCGCCAACCCTGCCTGGACCGACCCGACCGGGGCCTACAGCGCCACCCTCGACAGCTTCGATCGGCCCACGGCACTCAACGACCCGGCCGACGCGTCCGACTTCAGGTGGACCTACGGCAGCGACGGCCAGGTCCTGGCGGCGACCGCTCCCGATGGCAACGACACCGATCGGACCTACGACACGCTCGGTCGCCTGACCGGCTCCGATACCGATACGACCCCTGGTGCCGGGGGCACCGACCGGGCGGTCTACACCTACACCTACAACCGGGCAGGCCAGACCCTCTCCGAGGCCAGCACCATCAGCGGTGACCCGAGCAACGGCACGGTCACCTACGCCTATGACCCGCTCGGCCGGCTGACCAGCGCAGCCCTGGCCGGTACGACCACGACCTACGGCTTCGACGCCGACGTCAACCGGACGAGCGTCAAGGTCGGGGCGGGCACCCCGGCCACGACCAGCTACGACGCGGCCGATCGGCCGACGTCCGGCGCCGACCCAGCCGCGACCTACACCAGCGACGACGACGGCCGCCTCACCGCCCGCCCGGGCTACCAATACACCTGGGATCACCTGGGTCGGCTCGTCACGGTCAAGAACGGTGGGGGCACGACCCTCGCCACCTACGGCTATGACCCGCTCGATCGCCTCCGTCTCATCGACCACGGCGGCTCGGACCGGACGAGGCTCCGCTATGTCGGACTCACGACCAGGGTCGCCCAGTGGCTCGACGACGTGGCGGGCACCGTCACCCGCAGCGTGGCCAACGGCTGGTCGGGCGAGCGTCTTCTCGACTGGACCGGGACGAACAGCAACATCCGGATCTACGGCACCAACGGCCATCACGACGTGACCTGGCTGGCAGGCTCGACAGGGACGGTCAGCGCTGCCCTGCGCTACGACCCATGGGGCACGCCAAGGACGACCGTCCCGACAGGCTATACCCCGTTCCGCTTCCAGGGCTCGTATCTCGATGACACCTCAGGCCTCGCCTGGGTCGTCACCCGCTGGTATGCCCATACCTTGGGTCGCTTCATCAGCGAGGACACCCTGCTCGGTGACCCCGCCGATCCACCATCCCGCCACCTCTATGCCTACGGCGCCGGTGAGCCCGTCGGGCGCTGGGATCCCGACGGGAGGACAGCGTTAGGTACCTGCGGAGGATGGGGCTGCACGGCATCGAACTCCGGGTCGACTCGCCAGATGCAATGGTCTGCATACTTCCGACGGTTTCCCGGCTACACGAGGGTATACAGTCGGGTCGGAGGAATCACCTCGAGGCTGTCCGGCACCGGACGCGGATCAGCAATGATCTCGTTCATGGATTGGATCCGCCGCAGCGGTCGCATCGCGCGCTCGGACTGGTGGGATCGGGTGAACCGCGAGGAAGTGCAATCCAGTCTGACCGCTTGGAGGAGGGTTGACCGGACCATCAAGTATGTCCGAGTCGCCATCGCCGACTCATCGTATCCGTGGGCCAAGTACATCAAGTCGCGTAAGTTTGATCCACCCGGCGTTTCGCCACTCGGCTACTACGGTGGGACGTTCCGTCAGGCGTGGGACGCACACCAGCGATCCTTGTGGAACGGGATCAAGGCGGCAGGCAAATACTTGGCGAAAGAGCCGAAGGCCGAGCAACTCTTCATTCTCAAGGTTGTTTCCAACGTAGAACTCTACGCACGCTCCGGTATGAATCTGGATGGTTTCCTCGACCTCTTCAAGACCGTTGGTGGATACCCAGAAACCTATCCAGCAACCAAACGCCAAGCATGCGACGCGGGGTGGGCAAACACGGTTCTCGGCCTGTTCACCAACTACCGCGCGCCCATCGAAAAGGAAGTCTGTGGCTAGGCTCGGTCTCGTGCTTGGCGCACTATTGGCGGCCGGGTGCGTAGGAGGCTCGGCCGTCCCGAGCGGATCCAAGTCGGCACTCACGGAGTGCGTTCAGCTCGATGGTCAGCGAATCGACTCAATTCGCTGGAGTGATGACGGGTTCGACCTGGCTGTGGCGACGACGGACGTGGCGTCTGACGATGGCGTTATCTGGATGCTTGATTCGACGCTTACTGACCAGTCCATAGTTGCACGTGGTCCCGAAGTCGTTTCCCTCGCAGGCGTCACCAATGGCTCGAGGGGCATCAGTTGGGTCGAGATGCAAGACGGCGTAGCGGCCATCGTGAACCGTGCTGGGTTCCGTGGAGACTCGGCTGATTGGATTCAGGC
>CAYNGM010000336.1:0-2914 GCA_964396565.1 uncultured Anaerolineaceae bacterium
GGCTGACGCCAAGGAGGGCCGTCACTACTTCATGATCGCCGACGCGGACGGTGACGTTCTGGTCAAGGCCCGCGTCCAGGTCGGTGCTTCGAAGCAGATCCTCACGCCGATCGTCAAGCTCAATCCACGACCGACCGCGGCTGCGGCCGCCTCGTCGGAGCCCACCTCGGAGCCGAGCGCGACACCCGGTTCGACGACCGGTCCCACCGCCACTCCAAAGCCGACCGCTGAGCCCACGACGGAACCGACCGCCACTCCAAAGCCGACCACTGCTCCGACGGCGACCCCCAAGCCGACGGCGGCGCCCACGGCCACCCCGCAGCCGACAGCCACCCCCACAGCACCACCGCCATCGAGCGAGCTCAGCAACCTCGCCGATGCCCTCTACCCGTCGAACCTGAAGTCGCTGCCGATGAGCGGTGCCGCATGGTCATCGATGAAGTCGCACGCCGATGGCTCGCTGGGTTCACCGAACATCAGCAACCAGGACGACGATACGGATGTGGACGTCCTCGCGGCCGCCTTCGTGTACGCGCGGACCGGGACGGCAAGCTATCGGACGCGTGTCGCCGCGGCGATCAAGGATGCCGTCGGCACCGAGTCCGGCGGCCGGACGCTCGCGCTCGGGCGCAACCTGCCGGGCTACGTCATCGCGGCAGCGGCGATCGACCTGCCGACCCTCGATCCATCATTCGACAAGAACACCTTCCGACCGTGGCTGCGGAGCCTTCTGACGAAGACTCTGGACGGCCAGACGCTGCGATCGACCCACGAGAACCGACCGAACAACTGGGGTACCCACGCCGGGGCCGCTCGCGCTGCGATCGCCCTGTACCTCGGCGACAGCGCCGAACTGGCCCGGACGGCTACGGTCTTCCGGGGCTGGCTTGGTGACCGCTCCGCGTATGCCGGCTTCGACTTCGGCGACCTCAGTTGGCAGTGCGATCCGGCCAAGCCGGTCGCCGTCGTGCCGACGGGCTGTACCAAGAACGGCGTCAAGATCGATGGAGCGCTGCCCGATGAGATGCGGCGCGGTGGCTCCTTCACCTGGCCGCCGGCTCCGACCGGGTATGCCTGGGAGGGCCTCCAGGGGGCAGTCCTCCAGGCCGACCTGCTGTACCGTGCGGGCTACCCCACATGGGCGTGGTCCGACAAGGCCCTGTACCGAGCTGCCAAGTTCCTCTATGAGGTGGCCGACTGGCCCGCCCAGAGTGACGACGAGTGGCAGCCGTGGCTGATCGACGAGCGCTACGGCACCCACTGGCGCGGTGCCGCGCCCGCGTCGCCGGGCAAGAACTTCGGCTGGACCGACTGGCTGTACGGGTCCTGATCGGATCCTGACTGACCACCCAGCCGGTGGGACGACCGGGTCGGTGCCTGACGGTGCCGACCCGGTCGTCCTGTTGCCCGCCTGCGATGACCTGTTCGTGGATGTCGGACCGCCGCACCGGTCGAACCGACCTTCGAAGTCGATGCGGGTGATCCTCGTCGCCGGGGATATCGCTCACCTGACCACGCCGCGGATACCATCGCGGGGTGCAGTCCCCATCCGGGCCGAACCCGTCCGATCAAAGGCCGGTGCAGGGCCCTTCCACCGGATCGTCGCCCACCACATCGCCGCTTGGACCCGATCCACTGGGCGTCGGACCCGACGAGTCGCCTTCTTCGGCGAACGCCGACGTGCCGCCGGTTCGCCCGTCCGCATCCCGATCGCGCTGGCTGCGCCCGTCGTCGGTCGTAGCGTCGGCGATCGTCCTCCTCGTGCTCCTGTCATCGGGAGGCTTGCGTCTCACGCCGGACGCGACTTCCCGGGATCCCGACCCGACCAACGCCTCGGTGGGTGACTCGCCGACCACGACATCCGCCCCGCAGCCGCACGGGCCGTCAGCCAGTGGGTCACCGACACCCCCGGCGACGGCCTCACCGGAGCTCTCGGCCGCGGCCTCGCCGACTTCCCCGCCGACCGCCGGGCCCACGGTGCCCCCGACCCTCCCACCAGGTGAGTACCTGCTGATGCGACGGGCCGACCTGCTTGCCCGTCCCACGAGCGGACCCGCCTGGGATGCACTCCTTGCGGTCGCAGATGGTCCCCTCGGACGGGCCGACCTGTCGGATCAGGACGCCCGCCACGGAGTCCGCACCCTGGCTGTTGCGCTCGTCTACGCGCGGACCGGTGACCCGTCGTATCGCGAGCGCACCAGGGCCGCGATCATGTCGGCCATCGGCACTGAGACTGCCGAGGCCAGGAACTCGATACTCGCTCTCGGTCGGCAGCTGGGCTCGTATGTCCTGGCTGCCGATCTCATCGACCTCGACGGTGCGGACGACGTCCGCTTCCGCGCCTGGCTCGACGGCTTGCGGACGCGTGACCTTGGTGGTCATGGTCGCTGGCGCAGTCTGGTCGCAACGCACGAGGATGCGGGCAACAACTGGGGAGCATTCGCGGGAGCCTCGCGGATCGCGGCGAGTCTCTATCTTGGTGATGGGGAGGATGTCCTGCGCGCCGCTGCGGTCCTGCGCGGCTTCCTTGGCGATCGTGATGCCTGGGCCGGGTTCCAGCCCGTGGATGGGAGCCGCAGCTGGGCGTGCGATGGTCCCGAGTACACACCGGTCAACCGCCCCTGCGTCCTGCGCGGGATCGACGTGGATGGCGCGATCGTCCGTGACATCGACCGAGGTGGCAACCTGCGCTGGCCACCGGGCGACGACGGCATCCGCTACACGCTCGAGTCGCTGCAGGGTCTCGTGGTGCAGGCCGAGCTGCTCACCAGGAATGCATACGGTGATGCGTGGTCGTGGTCCGACACCGCCATCGCGCGTGCGGCACGTTTCGTGACTGCTTCTGGTGATGCCGGCGGTGAGACGTGGAACCGCTCGGATGTCACGCTCCACCTGCCGTGGCTTCTGGACGCGC
>CAYNGM010000337.1:0-2913 GCA_964396565.1 uncultured Anaerolineaceae bacterium
TTGGCAGGAATTTGCGAGCGGTGGGCGCCCTAGCCATCCGCAGGTCGGAGCCGGTCATCGTCCATCCGGTGGACCGACTCGAGCGGCGAGCCCCAGCCTGCCCCGGGCGCCACGACGGCGGCACTTCCCGCGTCTTCAGCCGGCCATGTCGCAGACCCGCCTGCCCCCGCGACCCGCTCTTCGTCGAACAGGCGGGGCAGGCTGAACACCTGGCGCTCGAACGAGCCGGCAAGCTCGGGGTTCGCCGCATCCGCCGCCGCAAAGACAGCGTCCAACTCCGAGCCGATGAGTTCGCCATGCTCGATCAGGGCGGCGGCCACGGCATGGACCGCGTACTCCTTCTCGTGGATGAGCCGCTTGGTCTCGACCATCAGGGTCTGGAGCAGCGAATCAGCCATCCGCGCGATCGGCATCGGGTAGGAGAGCGGCCCAGATCCCGGCGGCATGACCAGCAGCCCCGAGCCCATCCCGAGCAGGCCGCAGTACGACAGGGCGAGCTGGGATGCCGCCCCGAGGTCCGAGGAGGCCCCGGTCATCTTGGTACCGAGCAACTCCTCCTCGACCGCCCGAGACCCAAGGAACGTCATGATCTGGGTCTCGATCTGGCGAGCGTGTCGCGTGTAGCGCTCCTCGCGCGGCCGTGGCTGGACGACCCCGAGAGCGCCACCCCGCCGGATGATGGTGGCCTTGAGGATCCTGTTCTCGGGCTGCAGGTAGTGCGCGGCGACGGCGTGGCCTGCCTCGTGGTAGGCGATAGCCCGGACGTCGTCGCTGTGCATCTGGCGGATCGGCTGGCGCAACCCCAGCGTGCGCGCATCGGCGGCCGCCAGCCAGTCCCGGTAAGTCAGTCGATCACGGCCATCCTCGTAGGCGACGACCAGCGCCTCGTTGATGATGGTCTTGATCAAGACCGGGGTCCAGTCGATCGAATCGCCGACCATGAACTCGATATCGATATCGGCGTCGTGCGCCTTCTCCGAGAGGTAGTGGGTGATGATGTCGCGCCGACCCTCGCCGTCGGGCGGATAGACCTCAAGCATCCGGTCGAGCCGACCCGGCCGGGTGAGCGCCTGATCGAGGACCTCTGGGCGGTTGGTAGCGCCGATGACGAAGACGAGCGGCTTCCGTGGTACCGGTCCGCGGATGAACCCGAACCAGCGCAGGACCTTGCGCGACCAGCGATCCTCGACGTGCTCTCCCAGCGAGTCCATCTGGTTGAGCAGGGTGTTGAGGCCGAATGAGCCGCCACCGAGCATCCCACCGATCCCGATCCCCATGCCACCCTGTCCGCTCCGCGCCAGGCCGATGGAATCGAGCTCGTCCATGAACAGGATGCAGGCGCCGCGATGGTCGTCACGGGCGTACTTGCGGGCGAGACCGCGTGCGTCCCGGAACAGCTTCATGATCATCAGGCTGTCCATGCCCCAGAACATCCCGCGCAGCGAGCTTGCGTCCACGTACATGAACGGCAGCCCGGCCTCACCCGCGATGCAGCCGGCGAGGAAGGTCTTGCCGGTCCCCGGTCGGCCGGACAGGAGCATGCCCTTGGGCATCTCGCCACCGGCTGCCGCAAAGGCGGTCTCGCCGGACAGGATGCGGACGGTCGATCGGGCATGGTCGAGGAGGTCGGGCTGGCCGCGGTACTTGTCGAAGGTCAGGTCGATCTGCGCGTCATCGGGTGTCGTCACATAGGTCCGGGGACGGGACAGGAACCAGAACATGAACCCGAAGTAGGCGACGATATAGGTCATCGCGAAGACGATGTTGAAGAGCAGCGCCGGGGCTGCCGCGATGAAACCGATCATCGTCTCGACGACGCCGCGCGCCCCGTTGAGCAGGACCGCGAGGGTCACGACGCCGAGCACGACGACGAGCCGGCCGCGGTTGCGCTCCCAGATGTAGCCGAGGTGCGAGGCGAACCGTCGGATCGGGTTCATGCGTGGCGGTGCTGGGGAGGCCTGAGGCGGGGTCATCGGAAACTCGAGATCCGGCCGTCCGAGGTGTGGACGACGAGGTTGATCGCCAGCGTTTCGCCGGCCGCCCCGGTCCCGCTGACGACGATCGCGGTGGCGGTGCGTGGCCCGTCGACGGCCGTGCCCAGGACCTTGACGTCGGTCATCTCGGCTACCTCCCAGCGATCCATCTCGACGATCAGCAGCAGGTATGGCTCACCCGGCACGGCCGATCGGAGCGCTGCCTGGTCGTCGTCGCGCAGGGCAGTGACGAATTCGCGGACGATCGGTGGCGTTGGTGTCCCGGTTCCCGCTGCACCGACCGACGGGACTGGTGCCGGCTGCGCACGCAGATACGCCTCGTGCCCGATGGCGGCGCCACCGACGAACACGGCGACCGCGACGAGCCGCAGAAGGAGCCAGTGACTGAGCGCGGCGAGTCGAAGGCCGATCCGCCGACGGTCGGCCACTCGCGGGACGGGATCGGCGGTGCCCGATATCGGTGCGGTCGGGCTGCTCACGGTTTCTGGCCCTGGGTCGGCGGGTCGATCAGACCGACCTGTCCACCGCCGGTGACGACGCGCCAGCTCAGTAGGTCATCGGTTCCGTCGGCGCGGACGACGTGCGCGGCGTACGCATGAAGGCTGAAGCCGCCACCGACCCATGAGCCCAGGTGGACGGGCTCATCCACGCGGGCGAACTCGGCCGCGAAACGCGCTGCCTGGAGTCGATCGACCGCCGGTACGCCCATCGCCTCGAGCGCCGCCCGGTCGTCGGCGAGATAGGCGGTGATGAACGCGTGCGCGACAGGTGACTCGACTACCTGCTCCTCCGCCTCGGGCCGGGGCGAGTAGTCGGCGATGAAGGTCGGGACGAGGAAGCCGAGCATCGCCCCGATGGCGAACGTGGCGAGCAGACGGGTCAGCCGCCTTGCAGCGACGCGTGATGTGCGCTTCCAGCC
>CAYNGM010000338.1:0-2877 GCA_964396565.1 uncultured Anaerolineaceae bacterium
AGGCGCCTGGACCATCGTCGGGAACGTGGACACATGGGCCCGCGGCGGGACGATCGCCAAGTGGAAGTCCAACGAGACGTGCATGGGGTACTGCAAGGGCACACTCGAGATCACGATGCGCGTGCGTCGCCTACCTGGTCCGTAGCGGGCTCGACGACGCGAACGCGGGCCGGGCGCGCTATACGCATCCGCGGGGCTGGACGCTACCGGCGCGGTTCGCGCTCGTACACCTCGCCCTCGATGTCGGCGAGCTTGTCCGCCACGAAGCCGGCGGCGTCGCGGACTCCCTGGTTGTAGACCGGCGGGCCGAGCTCGCGCACGAAGAAGTCAAGGAGCGACGCTGCGCGGAACTCGCTCAGCGACTCGTCGAACTCATCACGGTAGAAACGGGCGATCGCGTCGAGGAGTATCGAGCGTCGATCCGGGTCCAGACGGATGCGCATGGGGCCATCGGGGTCGCGCGGCATGACTTGGGTGTCGAACCTTGGTCGGGCGTCAGGCGGTCTTGCGCCGGCGCACGGGCTTGGGGGCTCCCGCTGCCGTCTCGACTTCGACCTCGGCCGCTGCCTTCCTCGCCCGGGCGGCAGGCTTGGCCGGCGCCTTCGTCGCCGCGACCTTCTTCTGGCGCGCCTCAGCGACCGAGACCGGAGCCTCGACGCCCGCCAGACGGGCAGCCTTGGCAGCGTTGACCGAGGCCTCGAGCGCGGCCATGAGATCGATGAGCTTGCCGCCCTCCTCGGGCGCCTCGAGCTCGATCGTCTCCTTGCCCTCGATCTTGGCGTCGATGATCTGCTGGAGCGCCGCCCGATACTCGTCCTTGTACTGGGACGGGTCGAAGTCGGCGGTCATCGCACCGACGAGTTGCTTCGCCATCGCGAGTTCTGCAGGTTTGAACTCGAACTCCTCGTCGGGCAGGTCGAGCTCGGCGGTCGAGCGGATCTCGTCGGGCCAGTGGAGCGTGGACAGGAGCATCGTCTCGCCGAACGGGTCGAGCGCGGCGAGTGCCTCGCGGTCCTTGATCACGACCTTGCAGATGGCGGTCAGCCCGTCCTCCTCCAGAACAGACTTTAGAAGGTGGAAGGCCTTGCGCCCGATCTTGTCGGGCTCGACGTAGTAGGCCGACTTGACAAAGCGAGTCGAGGCGTCGTCGCGGGCCGCCTTCGTGAACTGCTCGATCTCGATCGAGCGTACGGTCTTGAGCGGGACGCGCTCGAGGTCCTCGTCGGTGATGACGACGTACTCGCCCGGCGCGTATTCAAAGCCCTTGACGGTGTCCGAGCGGGAGATCGGCTCGTCCTCGACCGGGCACCAGACCTTCATCTGGATGCGCGACAGATCGTCCTTGTGGAGCATGTTGAAGCTGATGCCCTTGGACTCGGTCGCGAGGTAGAGCTTGATCGGGATGGTGACCAGCCCGAACTGGATGGCCCCCTTCCACATGGCGCGTGCCACGATCGATCGCCCTCCGCATGGACTCGTCGCTGATCCCGGTCGCGACGTGTCGAAGGCCCACCATACCGCACGCGCGCAACCGATTTCCACGATGCCGCTCGAACGTAGCGAAGCGATGCCCCTGGGGCCGGCGCGTGCCGAACTGCGAAGCGGCGGTTGCGCCCTACCTGGTGATGATCAGTCCGTCGAGCGAGACCGTCGGGCGACCACTCGTGCCGTTGACCCTGATCTTGATCGTGTGTCTCGCGCTGGTCGACCAACGCTTGGCCCAGACCACACGCCGTGCCTGGGTGGAGGAGTGCCTGGTATCCACCGTCGCCACTTTTGCCCCGTCGATGTACACGGTGACCCGGCCGCGGACCTTGCTGCGCGGCATCACCACCGCGACACCTCGGCCGGTGAACGTGTAGCTGGCCGAGGCCCCGGCCCGTGTCGCCGTCGTCCGAACCTCGTTGGTGGCACTCGCCACGGTGGCACGTTTCCAGGTGCCCGTGTAACGCAGCAGGGTCGATCGGTCGCTGACGATCCTGAAGCGATACTCGATCGAGTTCACCCACGGGCTCCAGTTGCCGACGGTGTCGCGGGCACGGACCCGGAACTGCTGCGCGACGGTCAGGTCGAGGCCCTTGATGAGGGCACTCCGGGCCGGGGCAGCGACGTCGATCGGGCCCTGCCACGGACCGCCGTCTGTTCGGTATTCCACCTCGTAGCCGCCGATGGCGCTCGATGGGTCGGTCGCCGCCGACCA
This sequence comes from uncultured Anaerolineaceae bacterium, assembly GCA_964396565.1. Taxonomy (GTDB): domain Bacteria; phylum Chloroflexota; class Limnocylindria; order Limnocylindrales; family CSP1-4; genus SPCO01. The sequence continues at coordinate 2,201 of CAYNGM010000338.1, forward strand.
CGAGACGAGGACGGCGAGCTCGGTCGGGATGGCGCTGCCATCGACGCCGACACGCTCTCCACTGGCCGGGACGGCCGTCGGCTCGAAGGCCGTGGGTTTGTCGTTGTCGATGGCGACGGGCACGACCGTCGTCACACGACGACCCTGGTTCGTGCCGCTGATGGTGATCTCGTAGGTGCCCGCCGGCAGCCCTGGCGGGACGCTCAAGGTCAGGGTCGATGAGTTCGCCGTCCAGCCGAGCACGCTGGCCGGTGCGAACGACGCGCCCCAACCGGCCGGCAGGTCCACGGCCCCCAGCTGGACACGCTCGAAGAAGGTCGAGCTGCGGGTGATCGTGACCGGCACACTCACGGTGCCGCCGCGCTCGCCGAGTGGTGCTGACGTTGCCGGCTTGACCAGCCCGAACGTGCCGAGCTTGCCGAGCCGACGGACGTCGAGCAGCTTCTCGTGGGTCGAGTCGGGGTCGGTGGCCAGGTTCCAGTCGAGGTTGCCGAGATACTGGAGGGCCTCCTTGACCTCGGTCGGGGTCGCGTTGGGTCGGCTGGCCTTGTACAGGGCGACGGCGCCGGTCACCGCGGGCGCGGCCATGCTGGTCCCCGACGAGTAGGCGTACTTGTTGCCGGGCTTGGTGGACCAGATGCACTTGCCCGGGGCGATGATGTCGACGTCGCCGCCGT
>CAYNGM010000339.1:0-1301 GCA_964396565.1 uncultured Anaerolineaceae bacterium
CCGCGCAGGAGGTCCAGCAGCATCCCGTCGTGAAAGGTGCCGTCAGCGCCCCGCTCGTATGACCGCATGACACCGACCCGTCGGAATCCGACCCGTTCGTAGGCCCGGATCGCCCGTTCATTGGTTGCGGCCGGGTCGATGGTGAGCCGGTGGTGGCCGCGGACGTCCATCAGGTAGCGGGCGAGCGCACGGATGGCGTCGGGGCCCAGACCCCGACCCTGGCTGGCGGTCGCCAGGAACAGGTCGATGCCGGCATGGCGGTACTCGGGCTCGGTCTCCTCCGCGAACTGGATGCTCCCGATGACTTCGCCGTCGAGCTCGATCGCGAACGCGAATACGTCGTCGCGATGGTCGAGCCAGCCATCGACGGCCTCATCCGGATCGTCGGTATCCCACCAGCGGGCGACCGACGGCTCGGCCAGGATCGACCTCAGGCGCTCGCGATCGCCGGGAACGACGGGACGCAGGTGCACGCGTTCGCCGTCCAGAAGGATGTGCTCGCCGTTCGGTCGGGTCCCGGCGTCGCCCGGCCGGATCCCGCCTCCGACCATCGTCAGCCCGGCTCCAGGCGTGCCCGGAGGAGATCCGCGCCGGCCTCATCGGCAAGCCGGCATGACCAGCCGGTCCCGCCCGGGTCCGGCCAGGTCGTGGCGGTGATGGCCATACCGCGGTCGGCAGCCTTCGCGTACTCGAGACGGACAAGGCGTGGGACCGCCCGGACCGCGGTGACCCCGTCCTCACCACCCGCGGCGAGGACGCGCTCATCGAGCCAGTCGGCGTACACCGCGTTGTTGGCGTGATCCATCGGGTCGAGCTCCTGGGGGCGGACGCTGAAGCGCGCCATCTCGGCGTCGTCCGGAGCGTCGTCGAGGTCCACCCGGGCGAGCGCGAGGTCGGTCTGCCCGAACCCGAAGACACCGTCGAACTCGCGCGGGATGCGGGTCGGTGCCCAGCGCGAGTCGAGCAGCACCCAGTCGACATGGGTCCAGGCGACGAGCCCGCCAGCCCGATCCACGAAGGTGGTCCGTCGGCGTGCCCAGACACGCCGTGCCCCGACGACGCCCGTCGTCCCGGTCAGCACATCGCCGACACGGACCGGTGCGAGGATGGCCACCTCTGCGGCGCGAGCCAGCCAGACCAGGCCGCGCTCGGCGTACCAGTCCCGCGTGAAGCCACGCTCGGCAGAGTGATGCCAGGCGAGGTCCTGTGCCTGGCGGAGGACGACCGATGTGCGCAGGAGCCCGTCGGGCGCGGCCTCGTCGAAGCGGATCCGGTAGGGGCTCGAGCAGGTGTCTGGTCCG
>CAYNGM010000339.1:1401-2845 GCA_964396565.1 uncultured Anaerolineaceae bacterium
TCGTACGGATGGATCTCGGCGCGCACCCCATCGAACAGGACACGCCGCTCACGGCGGACCGCCGCTATCCCGACCCGCGTCGCAAGCAGCCGCGCGGTCACCTCCTCGACGATCGCCCCGCGGAACTGGGAGCGCGTGCCCTCGCCGCGGTCGGCGACCTCGAGCGAGACCGCCAGGATCGCTTCAGCGCGAGACCGGGTGGCTTCATCCGCCCGGGCGAACAGCGTCGGGAACATGGCCCGCCAGCCATCCGGATCGGTGGTCTCCCCGTTCATCACGGCCCGGGCCAGGACCGTCTCGGCCGACGCAGCGCCGCAGATCACTTCGGCCGCCCGGGTCACCAGTGGGTCCGCCTGGATGCCGGCGTAGACGACCGCCCGTCCATCGCGCGCCGCGTCCTGGAACCTCATGGCGTCTCCCTGAGGGCCACAAGGACCACCTGTGGGTAGGTGGACAGCCAATCGATCGCACGATGCGGATCGTCGATCCGGCCGATCTCGTCGATCGCCCGATCGACCGCCTCTTCGAGTTCCCGGGTGACCGGCTCGTCACCTCGCTCGGAGGCGACGACATCGAGACGCGTCCGCCAGGCATCGGTCAGGTCATTGACATAGCCCCACTCCTCGTCGATCGACTCCCCAAGGGTCGCGAGGCCGTCGTAGGCGACGAGGGCACGCTCGATCAGACTACCGATGGTCGCTGACGTGGGCATGGCTGAAGGGTACGCCCGCAGGCGCCCGCCGGTCCGCGATGGTGGCGGTCATGTCGGGCGTGGGCCCGTCACCGCCGACCTTGTCGCCGCGCGACCTTCCTGGCCGCGCGGCCGCACTCTCAGCGCTCGGGTGCGATCGCCGGACGCGGTCTTGACGCAGGCGACGCCGCCGCGTGGCCGCGCTTCACCCCGCGACCAAGCAATCGTTCGGCAGCGGTCGGACGGGCGGCGTGGCGCAACAGGGCCTGGAGCTGGCGTCGCGCCTTCTCGTCCCAGGCCCGCGAGTACGAAGCGGTCGCCTCACGTCGGACGCGGGCAGCCTCGACACGCTCTCCGGCTGCCTCGAGCTCGGCGACCCGGTCGAGGATGGCCCGATAGAGCCCGGGCAACTCGTCGGCGGGAGCGTGCGTTCCCATGGTCCATCATGCTCGGCGGTGCGCGTTGGTGAGGGAATAGCCCAGCCGTCCCGTACTTCGGCACCCGAAGGGGTCACACATTCGGGACCCGTCAGTCTCCCGGGTGCCCACCGCTGCGGATGGTGAACCGCCCAAGGCCGCCGGCGGCCGGGCTCCAGGCCGCGGTGACATCGTCCACCGCTGCCCCGGATGGACCCTCGCCGATCGCGATGAGCAGTGCCTCCAGGGCATCGCGTGGTCCCTCCGCCAGACAGCTGACGCTGCCGTCCGATCCATTGGCGACCCAGCCGACCAATCCGAGGGCCGTCGCGCGCTG
>CAYNGM010000340.1:0-2838 GCA_964396565.1 uncultured Anaerolineaceae bacterium
ACGCCCACCGCGAGCACGGTGAGCGTCGTGCACCGCGCCCCGAGCGGATGCAGCGGTGACCCCGCTTTCGGCCACGCTCGCGGTCGGCGGCACAAGGTACGTCCCCGAGCCCGACGCGATCGCCCGGGACTACCTGCTGCTTGCCCTGCGTCTCGACGCGCATGCGGCCGGTCTGGTCGATGCGTATGTCGGGCCGGCGTTGCTCAAGGCCCAGGTGGACCTCGAACAGCTGCGTCCGCCTGCCCGGCTATCCGAGGACGCGCGTTCACTGCGCGAACGGGTCACGACCGAGGTGGCCGAGCCCGACCGTCGTGGATGGCTCATCGGCCAACTGGATGCATTGGAGACTCAGGCAGCGGTGCTTGCCGGCGAATCCATTTCGTATCAGGACCAGGTCGCGCGCTATCTCGGGTTCGAGCCGATCCGTCGCGACGACGCCGTCTTCGGAGCCGCCCGAGCGACGCTGGACGCCCTGCTGCCGGGGACCGGAACACTGCGTGAACGCCTGGCGGCCTGGGATCGCTCTGTCGAGGTCCCGGTCGCCAGACTCGGCGGCGCGGTCGAGGGCCTGGTCGATCGGTTGCGCGATCGATCTGCGACCGTCTTCGGGCTGCCCGACGGGGAGGGGGTACGAGTCTCACTCGTGTCCGGCCAGCCGTGGGGCGCCTACTGCTGGTTCGATGGCGGCGGTCGGTCGCGTATCGATATCAACACCGACCTTCCATCGCGCGCTTCGAGCCTCCTTGCGACCATCGCCCATGAGACCTACCCGGGCCATCACCTGGAGCATGCCTGGAAGGAGCGGACGCTGGTCGCGGGGATGGGCCGTCTCGAGGCCTCGATCATGCTGATCAACACGCCCGAATGCCCGATGAGCGAGGGTCTGGCCGACCTTGGGATCAGTGTCCTGCTCGACGATGACGAGCGGACCGCCTGGCTCGCCGACCTGCTCGCCACGGCCGTTGACGGGGCGCTCGCCGACCCTGGGGCCGCGCGGGAGGCGGCGAAGCTCGCTCGCGCGATCGCCGAACCGCGCCGGGTCCTGGACGCGGCACGCGGCAACGCCGCCCTCCACCGACACGTGGACGGCTGGAGCCACGACTCTGTCGTCGAGTACCTGGTGGATGTCGGCGGCGTCCCCGTGGATCGCGCGGAGAAGATGCTCGAGTTCATCGAGCACCCGCTCTGGCGCTCGTACGTCTACGTCTACTCCGACGGCGAGGACCTGCTGCGTCGTTGGGTCGAGATCGACGGCGCGACCGAGCGAACGGCGCGCTTCGATCGACTGCTTCGCGAGCAGCTCGCCCCGTCGGCGATCCTGGCCGATCTCGCAGATGCCCAGGGAGACCGGTCGTCGGATTGATCGCCGGACGCGGATCGAGTCAGCTGGACGCGGATCGGGTCAGCCGGACACGGATCGGGTCAGCCGGCCCCGATGCCCGTCAGCGCTCTGGGTCGGTCAGCGCCCGAGCGAAGACCACCCGATCCTCGGACGGGCCGTCATAGTCCGCGTAGGCGGGCGTTCCGTAGAGCGGTCGTGTCGCCGGACCCTCATCTGGCTCGAACCCCATCGCTCGATGGAACGCCACCGATATCCGGTTGCCAGGCCAGGTCACGGCCGTGACGCTCTGTGCTCCACGCTCCGTCATGTCGGCGAAGCTGCGTTCATAGAGCGACCGACCGATGCCGACCCGCCGACAGTTCGGATCGCTGGCGACCAGGTGGATATACCCGACCGATGGGTCGTCGGGGCTGACGAATGCAACGAGGAAGCCGCGCAGCCTGCCGTCCGCGTCCTCCGCGATCCAGGACGTCCCGGTGAAGTGCCGCAGCCACAGACGCGGCAGGAGGTGACGGAGCTTGCGCCCACCCCACCATTCGTCGATGACCTCGACCATCCGCCCATGATCGGCTTCGATGGGTCGACGGAAGGCCAGGTCGTCGACGGTCAGGACCGGTCCGGGTGGCGTCATCGGGTCGGCTCGATCATCGTGCCGACCACCAGGCAAGGAGTGCGGCAAGCACGACCTGGGCCGGCACCAGCGGGCCGAAGGTAGCCCCGAGGTAGTCGGGCAGGCTCAGCACGCCGCCCTCGCTGCCGGCGTACAGCCATAGACCGAGTTGCCCGAGCGCGACTGCCACGACCGCGATCCCGACGGCCAGGACCGGGCGAGGTGCGGGTCGGGTCGTGCCTGCCGCAGAGGCCTTGAGCGACGCTCCCACCGCCCATCCGGTGGCGCCGGCCACGACCAGCAACCCTGCGCTCATGCCGAGGAGCCCGCCGAGGATGACCGTCGCGCCGGCACCGGCGAGGCCGACGAGGGTGCCGACCGCCAGGGCCCGGGCCCCGGACGGAGGACTCGTCGCCCCGTCCGACGATGCCGCCCCCCTGCCCGCGGCGTCATCACGATATCGATCAGACGGCGGTCGATCGAGACGACGTTCCCCGGGGGGTGGAGGCGCGGACGATGCGGTCATCGCCCGAATCGTAGCGCCGCTCGACCCCTTCGTGGCTTGGTACCCACCTCGCGGATTTCATGGGCCGGGCTCCGTGGCCCCGGGTTCCGTAGTGACCGTCCCACCCCACGGGTCAACGGACGAAGGAACGAACGACGTTGGGCGACGCGGACCGTCCCATCGCCCTTCGTCCTTCGAGCGTCCCACCGCATGGGTGGTCCGTCGGAGGAGTGGCGGTCACATGCTTCGGGGCCGGCGAGTACAGGCGTTCCGTCCTCCGTAGGACCACCCGGTGGGAATCCGGCACGCCCCCGGTGCCCGGCACGCCCCGGTGACCGGGAGGACGCGCGACCCGGTGCCCGGCACGCCCCCGGTGACCGA
>CAYNGM010000341.1:0-2819 GCA_964396565.1 uncultured Anaerolineaceae bacterium
CAACGGGCCTCCAGCGCGACCATCGACTCGGTCAGGATCCCCTCAGCCACGAGGGCGGGCTCCCCTGGCAGCACCGTGAAGACGGTGCCCGCATCAGGGCCGAGTTCGTGCCAGGCGGCCAGGAGTCGATCGCGCGGCTCGCCGCGCGTGCGAGCCAGACGCTCGAGCCACGCCCCGATATGCAGCAGGTGATAGCGCTCCTCGCGGCGGATCTTCCCGACGAGATCGGCGAGCGGCGACCACGCCGCCTCGACCAGGGCGTCGAGCCGGACGGCATCGGCCGTCTCGTAGAGGTAGCGTCGGGCGATGGTCATCGCCCAGTCACCACGACCGTGGTCCAGGAGTCGGGCGTGTCGATAGTCGGCCGACTGGCGGTCGTACGCCAGGGCATCACGATCCGCCCCGGTCAGATCGGCAAGGAGGTCGTAGAGCGCGGCCGCATGCCCGAGCTCGTCCTGGCTGAGCGAGCTAATCGCGACGGCTTCCTCGAGCCACGGCGCGATCCCCGTCCATTCGGAGTCAGTGAACCCGATGACGAAGTCGTCATCGGCCATCGAACGCAGGAGATCGGCAAGGCCAGGGACTGGTGGCGCCTCGACATCGATCGGCATCGGGACCGAGCCTTCGGCTTCGGCTGGCCGGCCGCGTCGCGCGCAGCTGCGAGCTTGGCGCGCATCACGTAGCCGCCGGGCTTCTTGAACGACCTGTCGAGCGGCGGCTGGAGGAGATCAGGATCGTCGAGGTCGATGATGTCGGCGCGGCGAACGACCCACAGGCGGAGGCTTTCGCCGCGCCGGGCGAACATCTCGCGGGCATAGTGGCCAGCCAACGCAGGGTCCGGGGCCAGGACACTGCCAGCGTGCTGCATCGAGTCGCCCGGGCGCTCTCGACGGAACACCTCCCACGCCTCCAGGCCATCCACAGAGAGCGGGGGTCCGTCCGGGACGGACGCGTGCGGGACGGACGCGTGCGGATCCGAGGGCACCGTCACGCAGCAGTCCGGTCGGCGACGATGGCGGACCGGACCCACGCCGACTCTGACCTGGTCACCCGACGGAAGTCCAGGCGTGCCTCGGACATCGGGCCGTGGTTGGTCACCACCGTCCTGAGTTCGTTCCAGTCGGGCTCGGTGTAGCGCCAGACACCGGTCGCCTCGTCCAGGTGCAGCTCCGGGTCGGGGATCACCAGCCCGAGTTCGCGTATCCGCGGAACGTAGATCGTGAGGAACTCCTGGCGCAGCTCCTCGGACGTCCTGGACTTGATCCGCCAGCGCAGGTCGAGGTCGCGCTCGCGCGGGGCCCGCGGGCCGTGCATCTGCATGAGCGGGCCCCACCAGCGGTCGAGAGCGTCCTGGAGATCGGCGCGCTGGCGTGCGGTCCCGGTGACCATGGTCACGACCACGTCCCGGCCATGCATGATGTGGACCGACTCCTCCCAGCAGATCTTGCGCATCGTCCTGGCATACGGCCCATAGCTGCTGTCGCGCAGGGCCTGCTGCGCGACGATCGCGGCCGCGTCCACGAGCCACGCGATGATCCCGATGTCGGCCCACGATCGGGTCGGGTAGTGGAAGACGTTGTGGAACTTGGTGCGTCCCGCGAGCAGGTCATCGAGCATCGCCTCGCGGGTCTTGCCGAGATCCTCGGCTATCCGGTACAGGAGCTGGGCATGGCCGACTTCGTCCTGGATCTTGGCGGTCAGGGCGAGCTTTCGACGGAGCGTCGGCGCACGCATGATCCATTCCCGTTCCGGGAGGACACCCATCAACTCGCTGTTGGCATGCATCTCCACGAAACGCAGGACGGCGTTCCGATAGGCGTCGGGCATCTGGTCGGTGGCCTCGATGACTGCGCCATCGGCCAGGCGCGCCTCGAACGCGGCGAGTTCCGGATCCACAGCAGACGCGCCGGGACGGGCGTCGCTGAGCACGGCCTCCAGGGCACGCGGGTCGGTCATATCCGACCTCCAGGTTGCGGTCGATCGCGCCCATCGAACGTCCTGCCTTCGATGGCAGGGGGCGATCTCGTCGCCGCAGCGTACGCCCGGTCGATGGTCGTCGCAAGCGTCCGACGATGGCGCTACAGGCCGTCCCGGCGCGGTCGAGACAGCGCCTCCGGACCATCGTCCTGGACGTCGGCGGGACCATCGGCCTGAACGCACCGGTAAGGACACCGCCCCGGCGTTCGTTCCCCTCATGTCGACATCATCCGGTCGTCTCCTTGACGGCCACCGACGGAACAAGGGGAGACGCACGATGGGCCACGACGATCTCGACGCGTTCGAGGACATGACACCGGAGAGTGACCGGATGGAGCCGAGCCCGGTCGAACGCACCGGACCGTCACCGCTGGAGCGCACCCGTCGCTCCACGCGAGTCGGGATCTCGGTCCCGGGAGCCATCGGTGGCGTCCTCCTGATCGGAGCCATGGCGTTCGGGGCGAACCTTGGCCTGGTGGGCTCTCGCGGGGCGTCCGACGCGACCGCGTCGACACCGGCTGAGTCGACACCGGCCGACGATGTCGCGCTGGTCGATCAGTCAACCGGCGAGAAGGACGACGCGTCTCGCGGGCAGGACGCGGACGATCCGACCAAGGCACCCGATGCGACCGACGAGAGCAAGCCGACCGACGACGCCACCAAGGACGAGGACGGCAAGGATGGAGAGGACAAGGAGGACGCGGAGCCGACGAAGAAGCCGGATCCGGAACCGACCAGGAAGCCCAAGCCTACCGAGAAGCCAGACTCCAAGCCTACCGAGAAGCCCGACCCCAAGCCGACGAAGCAGCCGGCGCTGGACCTGGCCCTCGCCGTCAAGGAGG
>CAYNGM010000342.1:0-1566 GCA_964396565.1 uncultured Anaerolineaceae bacterium
GCTCGGTGTCGCGGCTGCGCTCGGTGTCGCGGCTGCGCTCGGTGTCGCGGCTGCGCTCGGTGTCGCGGCTGCGCTCGGTGTCGCGGCTGCGCTCGGTGTCGCGGCTGCGCTCGGTGTCGCGGCTGCGTTCGGTGTCGAGGTCACCGTCGCCGCCCGGCGTCGGCGTCGCCCGGGACCCGCCTCGGAGCCGTCTCCTCCGCCATGGCCGGCCGGTCGCGCCGGCAGACGGACCACGCGCTCGAGGGCCGGGTTCGGGGCAGTTCGGTGCGGGATCGCCAGGGCCTCCACGAAGTGCTCCTGGAAACGAGGCTCGACTGCGGTCTCGAGCTTCTCGACACGCCGGACGACATCCTCGATCTCGCGGCGGGCGGCGCCCGACAGGAGGGCGATGAGAGCCCCGGTACCGGCCGCGTTGCCGGCCGCCCGGACGCGGTCAAGGTCGCAATCCGGGATGAGCCCGAGGACCATCGCGTGAAGTGGGTCGATCTGACTCCCGAACGCACCGGCCAGACGGACCTCGTCCACGGTGTCGATCGCGAGCTCATCCATCAGCAACCGGACCCCGGCGTACAGGGCGGCCTTGGCCAACTGGATGGCCCTGACGTCGGCCTGGGTGACGAGCACTCGCAGACCGAGGACATCGCCCGTACCGGCTGCGACCTCCGGATCATGGAGCACGTACGAGAACGTCCGTCCATCCGGGACGATCCGTGACGTCCGCTCCGCGAGCGAACCATCGATCACCCCGTCGGCGGTGACCACCCCGGCCAGGAACAGTTCGGCGATCACCTCGATGATCCCCGAGCCACAGATGCCGGTCACGCCGGTACCAGCGGCGGCGAGCCGCTCGGCGAAATCTGGAGCATCGGACCAGGCATCCACACCGATCACCCGGAAGCGCGGCTCGAGCGTCTCGTGATCGATCCGCACGCGCTCGATGGCACCGGGAGCAGCCCGCTGGCCGGCGCTGATCTGGGCGCCCTCGAAGGCGGGACCCGTGGGCGACGACGCCGCGAGCAGTCGATGCCGATCGCCGAGCACGATCTCGGCGTTGGTGCCGACATCCACGACCAGGGTCAGGTGGTCGGCGCGCTGGGGCTCCTCGGCCAGGATCACGCCTGCGGTATCGGCGCCGACGTGCCCCGCGATGCACGGCAGGAAGTAGGCCCGGGCTCCCGGGTGGGTGTGCAGGCCGAGCTCTGCGGCACGCAACTCGACGGCCGTGGCTACAGCCAGTGCGAACGGCGCGGAACCCAGGGGCGTGGGGTCGATGCCCAGCACGAGGTGATGCATGATCGGGTTTCCCACGAGGACGAGTGCCAGGATCTCCGCCCGCTTGATGCCCGCCTTGTTGCCGAGCGTCGCGAGCAGCGTGTCGAGCGCCTTGCGCACGGCCTCGGTGAGGGTCTCGTCACCGCCCGGATGCATCATCACGTAGCTGACCCGACTCATCAGGTCCTCGCCGTAGCGGATCTGCGGGTTCATCACCCCGTCGCTGGCGAGGATCGTGCCGTCGGTCAGGTCCACCATGTGGCCGGCGATGGTCGTCGACCCGACGTCGAACGC
>CAYNGM010000342.1:1666-2811 GCA_964396565.1 uncultured Anaerolineaceae bacterium
TCCTTGCGAACGACCTGGCGATGGACCTGGCTCTCGGGCGGGACATCGACCACGAGATCGCCCAGCACGCGCGTGGTGCACGACAGCCGACGATCCTCGGCGAGACCGTGCTCGGCCCGGTACGTGGTCTCGAGGCTGCCCGGCGCGTCGAGGTGGCCATCGGACGAGGTGATACCGTGCTTGGGGAACTCGCCGAAGGCAGGGGTGACGGAACACCGCCCGCAGATACCGCGCGACCCACAGACCGCATCGATGTCCACGCCAAGGGATCGCGCGGCGTCGAGGATGGTGACCCCGGCGGCCACGTGACCGCGTCGTCCGGACGGTGTGAAGATGACCTGTGGGTCCGCGTCGCTGGCCATGCGGGTTCGGTCAGCCGGCTGTCGCCGCGCCGGCGCCGGCCGGAGTCGCGCCGCGCCGCCGATTGGTCCGTCGCGCTCCCGCCTCGCCCTCCGGCGGGGCGACCCGGAACTGGCGGATCCAGCGCGTCGCGTCGGTGTCGTTGCCCATCAGCACGTCGCTGGCCATGATCGCGTGGCGGATCCCCTCGGCGATCGGATTGGTGATGGCCGAGGTCAGTCCGGACGCGATGGCCATGTTAAGGAACGCCGCGTTGATGCCCTCACGGTTGGGCAGCCCGAAGCTGACGTTCGACGCCCCACAGGTCGAGTTGACGCCGAGCTCATCACGCAACCGACCAAGGATCCGGAAGGCTTGGCGACCAGCCCCGGCCAGCGCTCCGATCGGCATGACGAGCGGATCGACCACGATGTCCTCCCGTGGGATGCCGTGGTCGGCGGCGCGTTCGACGATGCGTCTGGCCACCGCGAACCGGACGTCGGGATCCATCGAGATCCCGGTCTCGTCGTTGCTGATGGCGACGACCGCGCAGCCGTACTTCTTGACGAGGGGAAGGACGCGCTCGAGGCGCTCCTCTTCGCCCGTGACGCTGTTGAGCAGGGCCTTGCCGCGATAGACGGCGAGACCGGCCTCGAGCCCTTCAACGAACGAGGAGTCGATCGAGAGGGGCACATCGGTCAGCGACTGGACCAGCTCGACGGTGCGGGCAAGGATGGCCGGCTCGTCGGCGAGCGGGATGCCGGCGTTGACGTCGAGCATCTGGGCACCGGCCTCGACCTGGGCGA
>CAYNGM010000343.1:0-2790 GCA_964396565.1 uncultured Anaerolineaceae bacterium
GCGAGGACACCCGGGGCCACTCCCTCTACTCGGACAGCGCCCGCCGCAGGAACGCCGCCATCTGGCCACGGGTCACCTTCTCGGTCGGGCAGAACTTCTGCGGTGCGCAGCCGGTCGTCACCCCGGCCTGGGCGAGCAGGTTGATGTTCACCTCATGCGTGTTCCCGGTGTCGTCGTCGAAGGCGTCGGGTGCCGCACCGGACAACCCGAGACCACGGGCCAGGAACGAGGCCATCTCGTCACGGCGGACGTTGGCGGTCGGGCAGTACATGCGCGATGCGCAGCCCGTGGTGATGCCTGCCTTGGCGATCAGGTTGATGTTCACCTCATGCGTGTTCCCGTTGTCGTCGTCGAAGGCGTCGGGTGCCGGGCCGGACAACTCGAGACCACGGGCCAGGAACGAGGCCATCTCGTCACGGCGGACGTTGGCGGTCGGGCAGTACTTGCCCGGCGCACAGCCCGTCGTGATGCCGGACTCGGCAAGCCACACGATGTCGTCACGGAACCCCGAGCCGTACAGATCGTCGAAGTAGTTGTCCCAGGAGGTCACGACCTTGGTCGGTTCGGCGGTCTTGAATCCATCCGCCGTGAACCTCACGTGGGACAGCGTGAAGTTCGCGCCGAAGTCCGCAGCGATGGCGATGGCGAACGCTGCCTGGCCGTTGGCCGGGATGTCCCCCGTGCTCTCGTCCATCACCTCGCCGACGTCGCCCGCGGTGTTGTAGGCCGAGAGGACCACCAACGAGTCATCGACAGCGAACGAGTTCGGATTGTGGACTGTTCCCGGGTAGATCCGGAGATCGTCACTGGTGTCGGCCGGGGTCCCGCTGTCATCGACATAGGGCGCGTCGAAGCTAAGACCCAGCGCGCCCGCTGAAGCCACTGTGGTGGTCGTGCTGCTCGTGATCTCGATCTGGAAGGCGCCGGTCCCGGCCGGTGGCGTCTCCTCGTACACCACGAACGGCCCGACTGAGCCGCGCGCCACGCCGTCCACGAGCACGGTCTCGGTCGTGCTCCCGAGGGCGGTCGCACCCGGTTGATCGGACGTGAACCAGGTGACCTTGAGATTGATCGCCCGGCGCCGCGACGAGGTGTTGTTGAGGACCTCACCGACGACCGCGATGGAGTCATCGTCATAGACCCAGCCGAGGTACGACTGGAACCCGAGGGTGCCGTTCGGCACGACGGTCTTGGCCGGTACGCGATCCGCCTTGTGGACCGGCAGGACCGATCCACCATGACGGACCGTCGGCTCAGCTGCCTGGGCCGGTGCTGCGATCGCGCCGACCAGGCAGAGAGCGGCGAGGAATCGAACGAGGTGGCGAGGGCGGCGGTTCATCTTGCCTCCGTCTCCGATGCGACCACGGATCTGGCGACCCGCTGCGGCGAGGTAGGCGGCTGGCTCACGGATGAACCGCGTTCGACAGCCGATGGAGCGCAGAGCGTATACCACCCGCTCGGATTCGGCGAGACGGCGAGCGTTCAGATCGGCTGGATCGCGCGGTGCCACTGAGCTCAGGTGCGCTCAGGACACGGCACCTCGAGCGGAAAGCGGGGCCCGTCGAACCGCGCGATGACGTCACTTAGTCGATATGTCCGGGCACCCATCCCGTTCACATCCAGATCGACGATATCGGTCCCGTGCAATGCCCGCAGCATCGCGCTGGCCCCGTCTCGTCGCGCTGCCGACGCGACCGTCTGGCCGCCGACGAGAAGGCGCCAGTGGGCAGCACCCGGGTCCGTGTGGGCTTCCGGATCGTGACGCAGCGACACGAATGCCCCTGGCGGGACTTCGATCCGCTCTGGGATGGAGTCGGGCCGGACCGGCTCGACCCGCTGGACGAGCTCCTCGCGCGGACGACGACATCGCTCGCAGCGGGTGGCCGATGGCGTGTTCGACGACAGGCACGATGTGCAGATCCAGATGCCCGGGGCCCAAGCGGGACGATCCGCGCCACGAGCTCGTGTGATCGACTTGCGGCTCCGGCGAACCAGCCCGCCGAGGGAGGTGAAGACCGCCCACGCCACCACGATGCCCGCCAACAGGGACAGGGCGACGACGAGCATACCGGTGAACGGGTCCACGCCCGCAGCGTAGCGCCGCACCGGGCCTGCGGCTGCACGAGTCATCATCGTCGTCGAGCCACATGGGTCGTAACCAGCTGCGCCGGTCGTCACGAGGCAACCTGGTGCCGGTGGCGGCACCCTCGCCTATCCCCTCACGATCCTGCCCCGGGTTCCCAGGTAACGATACCGATGGCCTGCGGACGTTGGCCGCGGAGGGAGGCGCGCCCGTCTGCGTCCACGACGACCAGTGGCTCAAGAGCGTCGAGGAAGCGCCGATCCGCAGCCGTCCCCTCGGCGACCCAGAGCTGACGCCGAAGGAAGGCCGTGAGGTCGGCGCGCGAGTCGAACCTCCGCGGATCACGTTCCGTCCAGGTGACCTCCAGCCGGCGTCCTCGGGCACGCAGCAGCTCGACGAACTCGGGGAGAGCTGGAAGCGAGATGCGGGCTTCGCCCCATACGGCTGGCCAGAACACGTCGGCGATGGAGGATGGCTGACGCTCCATGAGCATGGCCACGCAGCACCGACGAGCGGCGGCCTCCATGGCCCCGACGAACGGCCCGATCATGGCCACGTCGTAACTGACGTGAGCGATCATCGCGACATCGGCGCGGTAGCGGCTGACGTCGCCATCCTCGGGCGGCCAACGGGCGTGGACGGTCTCGAAGTCGGAGATGTCGTACTCGCGGGCGACCTCGCCGAGTGCTTCCAGCATCCCGGCCGAC
>CAYNGM010000344.1:0-2779 GCA_964396565.1 uncultured Anaerolineaceae bacterium
GCTGCCGACATCGATGCCCAGCCAGACGTCCGCCCATTGGGCGCTCGATGTCCGTCGCGGATCGACGGCGTAGAGGCGTGCACCCTTGTTCACAGCACGCAGGACGTGGTGGAAGAAGATCGGATGCGTCTCCCGGGCATTGCTGCCCCACAGGACGATCAGATCGGCGTCCTCGGCCTCACGATATGAACTGGTCCCCCCACCGGCACCGAACACTGTCGCCAGACCGGCGACACTTGGAGCGTGTCAGGTCCGGTTGCAGCTATCGATGTTGTTGGTACCCAGGACCTGCCGGCCGAACTTCTGGGCTGCATAGTTGAGCTCGTTGGTCGAGCGGCTGCAGCTGAAGATGCCGAAGGTCGTCGGACCGTGCGCCGCCTTCGCGGCCTGAAGACCGGCGACCACGCGATCAAGCGCCTCGTCCCAGGTCGCGGGACGAAGTTCGCTCCCCTTCGTGTCGCGCACGAGGGGCTGGGTCAGGCGCACGTAGGGCTTCGCCATGCAGCGATTGCCTCCTGCGGGAGCATTGACCTGTCCAGTGTAGCGCCCACTGGGATGACCCATCGACCGTGGCCGCTCCGTGTCGTCCAGGTGAGCGTCGCTCGCCCTGGAGCCGGGTCGCTCAGCCCTTGGCTCTGGGTCGCTCGTTGACGAATTCGAACCCGAACCGTCCCTTGATGCACAGGTGACCGCTGGTGATCCCGGAATCGACCGGGGAGGTCACCTTGACGATCCGCTCGTCCTGCACGTGCAGTTCGACCGGACAGCCGACACCGCAGTACGGGCATATCGTCTCGGTCACGGTCTGGGCTGATTCGTCCCATGTGCCAGCCTGGCGCATGTCGTATTCAGACTTGAACATCAGCGCGCCGGTCGGACAGACACCGATGCAGTTGCCACAGTACACGCACGCGGATTCGGGCAACCCGACGTCGAACTCGGTCGAGACGCGGGCCTCGAACCCGCGGCCGGCGATGGCGATGGCAAAGGTGTTCTGGGCGTCGTCGCCGCAGGCGTCTACGCACTTGTAGCAGAGGATGCACTTCGCGTAGTCGCGGACGTACAGGTTGTTGTCGATCTTGACCGGTTGGGCGACCGTCGATGCCTCGTGCGTCCCGGTCGGCGCATGGTGGTGGCCGGCCTGGGCGGCATCGCGTTCGCCCGCTTCGTTGGGACTTGCCGGCGGACCGAACCGGTCGGGATCGGCGCCATAGCGGGCCGACCAGTCCGCCGTCGTGCCATCGGGCTGGAACGGGCCAGCCATCGACATGTCGACCGATGACCCCAGCAGTTCGAGCACGAGCTTGCGCGACAGGCGGACGCGCTCCGAGTCGGTGAGGACCGCCATCCCGGGATCGAGTCGCCGCGAGCACGACGGCAGGAGGGTTCGCGAGCCCTCCACTTCGACCACGCAGACCCGACAGACCCCGGCCGGCTCCAGGTTGTCCGCGAAGCACAGGGTCGGCGTGTCGATCCCCTCGGCCCGGCACGCGTCCAGGATGGTGGACCCGGCCGGGACTTCCACCGGTCGGCCGTCGATCGTGGCCCGGACCATCTGGCGCTCCGGACCGGGTGGCGGCATCGGTGGCCGGCTCGCCCGCGCCGGCGACTCGAGTACGATCGGATCGGTGATCGGGGCGAGTTCGGCGGGGTGACTCATGACGGTAGGACCTCGGGCAGGAGAAGAGCGCTCTCGATGGCGCTGCTGGCGGTCTGGCCAAGACCACAGATGGACGCGTCGCGCATCGCCTGACCAAGTTCCCGGAGCAGGGCGACCTCATCGGCGGCCGTGCCGTTGGGTCGGCCGACACTGAGGCGCGCGAGGATCTCTTCCTGGCGGACAGTCCCGACGCGGCAGGGGACGCACTGACCGCATGATTCGTCACGGAAGAACTGGGCTATCCGACGCAGGGTCCCGACGAGGTCCGTCGTCTCGTCGAAGACCATGACTGCCCCGGAGCCAAGGGCAGCACCGATCGCCTTGGTCCCCTCGAAGGTGAGCGGTGCATCGAGCGCGTCCGGACCCACGAAATAGCCGGCCGCGCCGCCGACGAGGATCGCCCGGATGGCTCGCTCGCCCGGCACGCCACCGGCGAGATCGATGAGTTCGCGCAGGGTCGTCCCGAACGGGACCTCGTAGATGCCCGGCCGCGTCACGTGGCCGGACAGGGCGAACAACTTGGGCCCGGTCGATCCCGGTGTGCCGATCGCCGCATACGCCTTGCCGCCTCCGAGCAGGATGGTCGGGATGTTGGCAAGGGTCTCCACGTTGTTGATCACGGTCGGTTTGTGGAACAGGCCCGCGGTCGTGGAGCGCTCCGCCTTGTTGCGTGGCTCGGCGCGCAGGCCCTCGATCGACTCGTAGAGGGCCGTCCCCTCTCCGGCGATATAGGCGCCGCCACCCCGGCGGATCTCGATGTCGAAGGCGAACCCGGCACCCAGGACGTCCGGTCCAAGAAGACCCGCCTCGCGCGCCCGAGTGACGGCACCGGCCAGCCGGGACTGGCCCAGCGGGTACTCGCCCCGGATGTAGACGTAGCCGGTCTCGGCACCGGTCGCAAAGCCGGCGATGGTCATCGCTTCGACGACAAGGAAGGGATCCTCCTCGAGGAACGCCCGGTCCTTGAACGTGCCGGGTTCCGCCTCATCCGCGTTGCACACGATGTACTTGGGGGTGAATGGCGCGGCCGCGGCGGACTGCCACTTGAGACCGGTGGGGAACGCCGCCCCGCCACGACCTAGCAGACGCGAGGCGATCACCTCATCGACCACCCGGGCG
>CAYNGM010000345.1:0-2771 GCA_964396565.1 uncultured Anaerolineaceae bacterium
CCGATCCCACGAGGAGGGACGCTTGGGACCCGGCAGCCAGGCGGACTCCTGTTCGCGCGCTTCGCCTTCCCGCCGAACGCCCTCGGCCTGTGCGGTCCCGAGACCGGGACTGCCCTGCCGGACCACATCCGGGACGGCCGGATCGACGGCGAGCTGCGACGCATCGCGGCCGGATTCGAAGGAGCCTGGCCGTACCTCGAGCTCATCGCGGGCGAGAACGGCCTGCGCGACCCGCTCGATGCCCGCGTCGTCAGCGCGTACTGGCTCGGCACTGACCTCCTCAGCGCCGTTCGCCCGCGGGCACATCATGCCGATCTAGAACGACGATTCAAGCCGCGTGCGACGAAGGCGGAGTGGCCGTGGCTCGAGGCTAAGGCCGCGTCACCTGCGCTCGTCCACCACAGCTTCCACGTGCTGGAGGTCCTGCCTCGCATCGGGTTGATCAGGGGCGGGCTGCCGACCGACCTCGTCCCGGTGCTCGAACGCTGCCTGATCCGACCGGGAACGGTGGTGGGTGTCGGTGACGGTATCCTGGAAGTATCTGCCCCGCCTCTGGCGCTGGTGGACGGTCGTCTGCGCCTGGGGGTCGAGCGCATCGAGCGTCTCGGCTTCCGGTCCGGTGATGCCTACGGCGATGAGCTCATGATCGGCGACGCCGTCGCGCTCCACTGGGAGCGGGTCTGTGGGCGCCTCGAGCCGGCGCAGGTCGTGGGTCTTCGCCTCGTCACCGAGCGCAACCTGGCCGTGGCCAACACGACCATCTGAGATGCCAGGGGAGGCGCCCGTGATCGACCCTGCAAGCGCAGCCAGGCAAGTGGCCGACTGGGGTTTCCTGGCTGAGCCGGACCTGCCCGACCGGCCTGGGCCCGCCTATCTCCTGGTGGCGATCCGCGATCAGCCGACACTCCAGCACTTCGACCCTGAGTCCGTCGAGTACTGGGTCAGCGCCGACGGTCGCGGAGCACGGGCTATCCTGGATCGGACTACCCGCCTGCCGATCGAGACGGACTTCTCGTGGGGCCTCATCAGGATCACCGACCGTCTTGCGGTGACCAACGAGTACGTCACCTTCGGTGGTCGCCTGACGGCCGCCGAAGTCGATGGGGTGACGGTAGCCGCGTTCACTTCACCGGTGCCGCTCCTTCGGCGGGGCGGGCATTCACAGGGCTGGGATCATGGTGCGTCGAGCCTTGCCGCCTACTTCGGTCGGCTGATGGTCGAGGTCGACTACACACCGGGGTTCGAGGAGGCGGCCGCGAGGGCTGATCCAGTGACGCGCTATGCCGCGTTCGTGAGGGACCTTGGCGCGCGCTATCGCCAGGCTCCGGCCCTTCGCGAGGCACATCCCGAGCTGTGGGCGATGCTCCGATCCGAGGCGCTTCGACTCGAACGGGACCAGCCCGCCGCCTGGGCCGCAGGGGCCGCGTTGGCCGCGTCGCTGGCCCGCGACTGACGGAGACGCCGGTGCTGGACACTCCCGCCGGGCTGGGGTCAGGCTCGGTGCGCCTCGATGATCGCGTCCGAGAAGCGCGGCCAGGCATCGAGCGCCCACGGGCCGTACTCGCGATCGGTCAGACAGACCAATGCCCGGTCGAGGGCCGGATCGACCCACATGAACGTGCCCGACCCGCCGAAGTGCCCGAACGTCGCGGGGCTGTTGCGGCTCCCCGTCCAATGGGGCGTCTTGCCGTCGCGGATCTCAAAGCCGAGTCCCCAGTCGAGCGGATCGAACCGACCGACCCCCGGGAGCATCCCGGCGAGCCCTGGGTACACGACATTCGTGGCGCTCACGAAGGTATCGGCACGGACGACCTCCGGGCGCAGACAGGCGCGAGCGAACCGGACAAGATCCTCGAGCGGACCATGCAAGCCCTGGGAGGGTCGCTCGACGAGTCGCGTAGAGTCCATCCCCAGCGGCCCGAGCACCCGGTCCCGGATGGCATCGGCGACCGCGACGCCGGTCCGCTCGGCCAGCAACGCGCCAAGGCGGTCGTAGCCGGAGTTCGAGTAGATCCGCCGACGACCCGGCGCTGCAAGCACCGTCTCGCCCTCGAACCCCCACCCGGAGGCATGGGCGAGCAGGTGGCGGATCGTCGAGCCAGGTGGTCCGGCCGCTTCATCGAGATCGATCACGCCTTCGTCGATCGCGGTCAGCACCGCGACCGCGGTCACCAGCTTTGACACCGACGCCCAGCGGAAGTCGCGCGCAGGATCGCCGTCGCTGGCCACGACGCCATCCGGTCCGACGAGGGCGGCTACCGCATTCGCTGCAGTCCAGCCATCGATCAGGGTCAGCGCCACCGCGGTCTGGTCAGCCATCGACTTCGATGCTACGAGGTCTGCGCCGACCACGTCGGGCGTACCATGGCCGCGACGCAAGCGAGCAGAGGAGGTCGATGATGCGTGCACTCGGTCGCCTGTTCCTGGTCATCAGCGCTGGACTGGTCATCGCCGCGCTGGGTGTCGTGATGGCCGCCAGGTCCGCCAGGCGACGGGTCGTGCAGACGACGGACCCGGCGGCGAACGAGGTCTCCCTCGCGGCCATCTTCGGCCCGCTCGAGTTCGCGAGCACAGCGCCATCGTTCCGCGGCGGCAAGCTCGAGTGCTGGCTGGGCGGCGGCGAAGTCGATCTGCGCGGTGCGACGCTCGACCCGGCTGGAGCACATCTGCGGGTGATGGCCGTCATGGGCGGCGGTGAGATCATCGTTCCCGAGGGATGGGTCGTCAGGACGAGCCTGACCGGGTTCGCCGGGGCCGTCGGTGACGCCCGG
>CAYNGM010000346.1:0-2752 GCA_964396565.1 uncultured Anaerolineaceae bacterium
GGTCAGGCGCTCCTTGCCGCCTTGACCACCTGCGAATTGGCGAAGACGTCGTGGTAACCCTGCTTGGTCGGGCTGTCCGCGGTCGTCTTCAGAAGGTAGATGTACCAGGCCAGAACGATGATCGAGACGACAAGGCCCAAGGTCCAGTTCAGGGAGTACTGCAATGCGCTCGAGAGGACCTGCGGGCCGAACAGCACCAGCCAACGGCGAACCGCCTGGTCCTGCTTGAGGGTCGCTCCGTCTCCTGCGTTGCCGATCTGCATACCGAGGACCTTCATCCCGATGGTGCCGCGCATCGCGGTCCAGGTATAGGTGAAGTAGGCAGCACTGATGGCGAGCCCGACGACGAGCGACGCAAGGAAGCTGATGATCCCGAGTCCGAGGATCCCGTTGATCACACCGAAGATCACGATGTTGATGACCCCAAGGATGATCGAGTCGATTATCAGCGCCACGATGCGGTTGGGGACATCCGCGTAGACCAGCCCGGATGCCGCCGGCGCCGCAGTCGGTGCCGATACCGGGGCCGGTGCTGGGTCTGGGACGGGATCGGTCATGGCGCTCTCCCTCGTTGTGGCCGCCTCGAACGGGCTGCGCACACCCATCCTAGTCCCAGCCGAGGCGCGCGTGAAGAGTGTCCACGTCAGGCACACGCCGCGGTGGCTGCATGATTACCGGTCATGACCATCGGGCCATTTGACGGAATCGCCGGTCCTGGCACAGAATCGCCTCGTCACCGGTCCGCAGCGACGGCCCCGGTAGAGCGCCTCGGATACGGACGCTCCCGGTTCTCCGCCCGGACCACCAGACCGCTCCGGCCCCAGTCTCGGGCTGTCGATGAGCGGAACACATCAAGCGGACGCCGCCGCGGCGGGAGCCGAAGGCGCGCCAGAAAGTCGAAGTCGAAACCGTACCCATGATGACCAGATCAACCACGACCGCCTATGCCGGTCGTGCCGCGACCATGCGCCGCCTTCGCCGCCGTTCGGCGAGCGCCCAGGCAGGACGCACCTACTGCCGGACCAACGGCTGCACCAGCTTCCTCGAGCTCGATCCGGGCACGGGCCGCGAGACCTGTCCGATCTGCGGCTATACGCGCCGGCCACACTGACCCCGGGGATCCTGTCCGACCGGTCACCTCGTGACCGCCAAGCTGTCACACGGGACGGCTAACCTGACGGCGTGCAGACGATCGACGGTCGGCCCGTCTTTGCCGCCACCGACCTCGTCGGCTACCTTGCGTGCGAGCACCTGACCCAGCTTGAGCGTGCCGCTCTCGCCGGGCTGGTGGACAAGCCCATCCGGACCGACCCGGAACTCGAGATCATCCAGCGCCGCGGCTTCGAGCACGAGGCGCGCTTTCTCGCAGAACTCGAAGCGGAGGGCCGGCGGGTCGTCCGCATCGACAAGGATGGGTACGGCGAGGACCGTGCGACCGCGCTGCGCGAGGCCGCCGACGCGACTCTGGAGGCCATGCGCGGGGGCGCGGACGTCATCTACCAGGCCACGTTCTTTGACGGGACCTGGCGCGGCCACGCGGACTTCCTCCTGCGCGTCGACGACCCGGACCGGCCATCCTCGTTCGGCACCTGGCACTACGAGGTCGCGGACACAAAGCTCGCACGACACGTCAAGGCGAGCGCCGTCCTCCAGATCTGCTCGTACATCGACCAGCTGGAGCGTCTCCAGGGGGTCCGTCCCCAGTGGCTGCACGTCGCTCTCGGAGGGAGCCAGCGGGCCACGGAGCACCTCCGGGTGGACGACTACATGGCCTACTACCGGACGGCCCGTGACCGGTTCCTGGCCACCGTCAGCGAGACCACGCCGCCGACGTATCCGCCGACGCGCACATACCCGGAGCCGGTGGAACACTGCGACGTGTGTCGATGGGCGGTCGGCTGCGCGGCCCGTCGCCGAGCCGACGACCACCTGAGCCTCGTCGCGGGTATCACGTCCCGCCAACGCACCGCCCTGGCCGACCGTGGCGTGAACACCCTCGAGGCGCTCGGCGAGCTGTCGCTGCCGGTCGTACCGCCGATCGAGGGAACGAGTGCAGGTGCGCTGGAGCGCGTGACTGGACAGGCACGTCTCCAACTCGCGGGCCGGCGGTCAGGCAAGCCGATCTACGAGCTCCTCGTCCCGCCCTCCGGGGAGACGATCGCGCCGGAACGGGGTCTTGCCACTCTCCCGCTCCCCTCCCCCGGCGACCTGTTCCTCGACCTCGAGGGCGATCCATATGCGCTCGACGACGGCATGGACTACCTGTTCGGCGTGCTGGAGGCAGATGGAGCCACGTTCCACGCGTTCTGGTCTCGTGACGAAGTCGGTGAGTTCACACCGGCCGGGGAGCGCGCCGCGTTCGAGGCGACCATCGACTTCATCATGGACCGCCTCCGCCACGACCCGGATCTCCACGTGTACCACTACGCCGCGTATGAGCCGACCGCGCTAAAGCGGCTGATGGGTCGCTACCGCACGCGTGAGGAGGAGGTCGATCACCTCCTGCGCGCGGGCGTTCTCGTGGACCTGCTGCGGGCGGTCCGCCAGGGTCTGCGTGCATCGGTCGAGAGCTACTCGATCAAGAAGATGGAGGTCTTCTACGGATTCGAGCGGACGATCGACCTCCGAGATGCGGGAAGCAGCATCGTCGCCTTCGAGCAATGGCTGCAGCTGGGCGCGGGCGAGCGGCCGGCAGACGACCACCTGGACCGCATCGAGCGCTACAACCGCGACGACGTCGTGAGCAACCTCC
>CAYNGM010000347.1:0-2734 GCA_964396565.1 uncultured Anaerolineaceae bacterium
CGCTGTCGATGGGGATGGTGGACCGGGCGGATGTCCTGTATCGCCAGGTCGCGGACGCGGACCCGCACAGCTCGATCGCCGTCGTCGGGCTGGCTCGCGTGGCACTCGAGCGCGGGGACGATCTCGGGTCGTACCTGCTCGCCCGCCGGGCGCTGGTCATCGACCCGGAGAACGACGCGGCACGCCGGCTGGCGATGCGTCTCGAGGAGATACTCGCCACCCGGGGTGAGCCGGTGACCGACCCACTGCCACCGAGCGTGACCGGCCCGCTCGGCCCCGACTTGACGCCCATAGCGGCGAAGTCCGAGCCAGCGAAACCCGAGCCGCCGCCGGCACGGATCACGCAGGCGCAACGTGATCGGTCGCACCGAAGTTGGCTCGACCGACTACGCCGTCGGTGAGCGACCGTAGCGGGGCGACGCCCTGAGCGAAAGGCAAGCCGGCGAGTCCCGAACGCCAACGAGCCCGCCTCCAGCGTCGCTGAAGCCCGCTATCGTTCGACCCATGACCACCATCCTCGTGACCGGCGGCGCCGGGTACGTCGGCTCGGTTTCCGTCGCCACCTTCCTCGCGGCGGGCCACCGGGTCGTCGTTCTCGACGACCTTTCGAGCGGACACCGCGCAGCCGTCCCGGCCGGAACGCGGCTCATCGTCGGGAGCTTCGGGGACCCGGCGCTCGTCGAAGGGTTGCTGCGTGACGAGGGGATCGAGGTCATCCTCCACTGCGCCGCACGTTCGCTGGTTGGCGAGTCGGTCACAGATCCGGGTCGCTATTACCGTGACAACGTCGCAGGCGGCGTCGCGCTGTTGGAGGCTGCGCGGGCGGCCGGCGTGGACCGGTTCGTGTTCTCCTCGACGGCGTCCGTCTACGGGATCCCGGAGGCGACGCCCATCGACGAGGACGCCCCACTCCGGCCGATCAACCCATACGGCGAGACCAAGCGCGCCTTCGAGGCCGCCCTGCGCTGGTACGCAGCCGCCTACGGGCTCCGTAGCATCTCGCTCCGGTACTTCAATGTCGCCGGTGCGACCGAGGCCCTCGGTGAGGATCACCGCCCGGAAACGCACCTGATTCCCGCGATCCTGAGCGCCGCCGAGACTGGGACGCCGTTGACCCTGTTCGGCGACGACTATCCGACCCCTGACGGGACCTGCATCCGCGACTATCTGCATGTCGCGGATCTCGCCGATGCCCACCTGCGGGCGATCGAGGCGACGGGGCACGGCGCCGCCCGGACCACCGATGGCGGCACGCTCATCTGCAACCTCGGCAACGGTGACGGGTTCAGCAACCGCCAGGTCATCGCAGCCGCCGAGGCGGTGGTCGGTCATACGATCCCGGTGACCATCGGACCTCGTCGGACCGGGGATCCGCCCATCCTCGTCGCGACTGCAGGTCGCGCCCGGGAGGTCCTGGGCTGGCAGCCCGCCAAGCCGACGCTCGAGTCGATGATCGGGTCAGCCTGGGAGTGGCGCCTGACCCATCCGGACGGCTACTCCGACTGAGGTCCGCGGAGCCGGAGCCACCTGGACCACGACAGCGAACATCGGTGGGCGGCAAGGGTTCCGGCGGGGTGGTACGGTGGGGACGTGCCCCAGACCGCCCTGACCCCGGCGATCCGTGACGAGATCGCACGACTCGGCAAGGCCGACATCATGGTCGGCATCCCAAGCTTCAAGAACGCGGCCACGATCGGCTATGTCGTGCGTGCCGCCCAGGCCGGGCTGGTCCAGTACTTCCCCGACCTGCACCCAGTGGTCGTCAACAGCGATGCCGGGTCACCGGACGGTACGGGCCGCGTGGTGGTCGAGACGGAACCGCCCGACTACATCGAACAGATCCTGCTCGTCCGGCCCAGGAACCGCCTCGAGCGGGTCAGCCTGACCTACCCCGAGATCGACGGGACCGGCGGCAAGGGTGCGGCCCTGCGGATGATCTTCGAGATCGCCGCGGCCCTCGAGGTCCAGGCCCTCGTCGTCGTCGATTCCGACCTGCGCTCGATCGTCCCCGAATGGATCGAACTCCTGGCCGGTCCGATCCTCAAGGGCGGCTATGACTTCGTGGCTCCGCTCTACGCCCGCTACAAGTACGACGGCACGATCACCAACACGGTCACCTATCCGCTGACTCGCGCCCTGTACGGGCACCGCATCCGACAACCGATCGGTGGCGACTTCGGCGTGAGCGGCGATCTCGTCCGTCACTACCTGACGCTCGATGACTGGACGCCCGACATCAGCCGGTTCGGGATCGACATCTGGATGACGACCTCGGCCCTGGCCGGCGGGTTCGCCGTCTGCCAGACGCGGCTGGGAGCCAAGGTCCACGACCCCAAGGACCCGGGTGCCGACCTCGGCCCGATGTTCCGCCAGGTCGTCGGGACGATCCTGCGGCTCGCCGACCGCTACCACGACCAGTGGCTGCCGATCAGGGGCAGCCACGACGTCCCGGCCTATGGCTTCGAGCGGATCATCGACCCGCCACCGCTCGAAGTGAACACGCTCCGACTGCTGTCCGAGTTCCATGCCGGGTCGCTGACCCTCGTCGACACGTGGGGCGCGATGCTCGCGCCCGACACGGCCAGGACGGTCATGGAGCTGGCGACCGAGGCGGGCCGACTCGCCGACACCGCCCGGGCGGCCCTCGGTCTGGGCGGCGACACGGCGACGACGACGGCAACCACCCTCGAGATGGCCGAGGCCGCGAGCCGCTTCCACTTCCCGGATGACGTCT
>CAYNGM010000348.1:0-2728 GCA_964396565.1 uncultured Anaerolineaceae bacterium
AAGCGCTCGATCGGCTTCGGCTCGGAGACCCCGATGGGCGCGGTCGAACGCGGCAGGGTGCTCGAGAAGCTGATGCCAGAGGACCTGCTCAAGTTCGGGCTGATCCCGGAGTTCATCGGTCGGCTGCCGGTGATGGTCACGCTGACAGCGTTGACAGCCGATGACCTGGTGCTGGTCCTGACCGAGCCCAAGAACGCGGTCACGCGCCAGTTCCAGAAGTTCCTCTCGCTTGACAAGGTCGAGCTGGTCTTCACCCCCGGCGCACTGCGGGCCGCGGCCGAGGTCGCGCTGGATCGCAAGACCGGCGCCCGCGCCCTGCGCTCCATCGTGGAGGAGTCGCTCCTGGAGGTCATGTACGACATCCCCGAGCGGTCCGATGTCCGCAAGTGCATCATCACCGAGGAGACGATCCGCGAGGGCCGCGCCCCGTTGCTCCTGACCAAGACGGCGGTGGACGAGGGCGTAGACGAGACGAACTACGAGGAGTGGCTCGCCGCCCAGGGCGAGACGGCCTGACCTCCCGGCGCCGCGGACGTGTGGTCGTGGCTCGATGAGGGACTGGTGGCGACGCGCGGTCGTCTACGAGGTCTACATCCGCAGCTTCGCCGACTCCGATGGTGACGGTGTCGGCGATATCAACGGCATCCGATCACGGTTGCCGTATCTGCGCGACCTCGGCGTCGATGCCATCTGGATCACGCCGTGGTACCCGTCACCGATGGCCGACGGCGGCTACGACGTTGCCGACTATCGAGACATCGATCCCCTGTTCGGGACCCTCGCCGATGCGGATGCGCTCATCGCCGAGGCGCACGAGCTTGGGTTGCGCGTCCTGGCAGACCTCGTCCCGAACCACACGTCGTCTGCACATCCGTGGTTCGTGGAGGCCCTGGCCTCGCCGCCCGGATCGCGTGCGCGGGGGCGCTACTGGTTCCGGGATGGGCGCGGTCCAGATGGCTCTGCGCCGCCCACGGACGCCCAGAGCGTCTTCGGCGGATCGGCCTGGGCAAGGGTCGTGGAGGCGGATGCGCGACCCGGGCAGTGGTACCTGCACCTGTTCGCGCCCGAGCAGCCCGACCTGTGCTGGGACGACCCCGAGGTACGCGCGGAGTTCGTGGCCATCCTGCGGTTCTGGTTCGCTCGCGGCGTGGACGGGTTCCGGGTGGACGTCGCCGACATGCTGGTCAAGGACCGATCAGCCATCGACACTCCGGCGTCACGCCCGCCGGGCGCACCATACCCGTTCAGCGACCAGCCGGGGGTCTTCGAGCTCCATCGGTCGTGGCGACGGATCGCCGACTCCGAGACCCCGCCCCGCGTCCTGGTCGGCGAGATCCACGGGGCGCGCCCCGAGCGGGACGCGCGGTACCTGCAGCCTGACGGGCTTCACGGCGCGTTCAACTTCTCGTTCCTGCGCAGCGCCTGGGATGCGGATCCACTGCGCGACGTGATCAAGGCCGCGGTCGAGGCATTCGGGGCGGTCGGAGCACCGCCGACATGGGTGCTCTCCAATCACGATGAGCCGCGGCACGTCACTCGCTATGGCGGTCCGGACATCACGCTCGGGACGCGCAGGGCCAGGTCGGCGGCCCTGCTCATGCTCGCGTTGCCGGGCGTCGCCTACCTGTATCAGGGCGAGGAGCTCGGACTCCCGGAGGTGACGAACCTCCCCGAGGCCTCGCTCCGGGACCCGGTCTGGGAGCGCTCCGGCCATACCCAGCGTGGGCGCGACGGCTGTCGCGTGCCGCTTCCATGGTCCGGCGGCGTGGCGCCTTTTGGGTTCGGCCCCGATGGCTCGGTGCCGTGGCTGCCGCAGCCGGAAAGCTGGGGCACGTTCGCGGCAGACCGCCAAGGGCGAGATCCCTGGTCCATGCTCGCGCTCTACCGCTCAGCGCTCGCGATCCGGCGGACCCATCCCGATCTCGCGGGTGCCGATGTCAGGCTGCTCGAGGATCGGCCTGGTGTCGTGCACCTGCGACGCGGGGACCGGTTCGGTGCCGTCTTCGTCTTCGATGGTGGCCCGGTGGACCTGCCATCCGCGGCGACCGTGCTCCTCGCCTCCGGACCGCTCGACGGCCGCACCGTCCCCGCGGACACCGCCGCCTGGTACGAGGCGGGTCGGGAGCCCCCGATCGGGACCTCGTAGACCCACGGCGTCGAGAGATAGTCAGCCCACATCGAGCACATCCTCACAAGGCTTGAGATCGATCGACTGGCGAAGATCGATCGACGGGCGGAGCTCGCGACCCGGGTGGCGTAAGCGCCCGTGCTACACTCCCGCCCTCACGGCGACGACCGAGAGGAGTAGGGCCGGGGACGGCCACGGAGCGAGCGCGGGATGGTGCGAGCCGCGCGGTACGTCCGGCGTGAAGGTCGCTCGCGAGCCGCGACGGACGGCGCCCGATAGCGCGCCACGAGGGCAGCGGACCACCGGTCGTGCGATGAGTGCAGACCGACCGCTGCCGAACCAGCAGGTGGTACCACGACCCGTTCGTCCGCTGGACGAGCGGGCCGTTCTCTATTCGAGAGCACGGAGGGCAGCGTGACCGGCAGGACCGAGCTTCCGAAGGCCTACACGCCACGCGACGTCGAGGGCGCGATCTACGAGCGCTGGCTTGCCGCGGACGTGTTCGCCCCGGACGGTGCCGGGAGCACGGCCGATCCGGATCTCGGGACGTTCACGATCACCCAGCCGCCGCCCAACATCACCGGCTCACTCCATCTCGGG
>CAYNGM010000349.1:0-2714 GCA_964396565.1 uncultured Anaerolineaceae bacterium
CAGTGACGGTGTATGCCCCGCCCGAAACGGCACTGACCGACAAGGTCCGCCCGTTCACGACCTTGCTCGGGCCGGCGCTGATGACATGCGCCAGGGGCTTTTCATACGCGTCCGGGTCGAAGAAGTCGAACGGGACCTTGCCGAACGGTACGATCTCCCGAAAGCCAAGCTGGAAACGGGGGTTGGTCCAGCACACCCATGGATCAGATGACGGACAGGGCGTCACCTCGTATACCTCGACACCCTGCCAGATGGTCGGTATCGGGTCATACGTGGAGCGGCTGCGAGCTCCCAGTGTGTAGTACTTCGATCCCGCCTTGATGACGGCCATCTGGGTGCCGGCACCGTTCGAGGGCTCCAGGCGGAAGGTAGCACTGGCCGTGTCCAGGACGCGGACCTGGCTGGCGTCGATCCAGCCCGCGGCATAGCGGTTGATGACCGCCGTGTCGTACGGATAGTCCCAGGTGCCATACGTGCTCCCGTCCGTGCCGTAGTTGCCGGACATCAGGTCGAGCGCGTTGTCGTACTCGTCGGAGCTGGTCGTCGTGAACGAATGCGGCCAGGACTGCATGTGACCGAACTCGTGCGCTGCGACCATCGCCAGCCCTTGTGTTCCGACGAGCGCCCAGCGTCCGTTGGCCGGCCAGGAAGTCGTGCCGTCGCCCGGGCCACCCAGGCCTCCGGACCACGGCCCGACGACGAGCGCACCATTGGCCGACGCGCTCGCTCCGGCTGCCGCCGTGTCGAGACAGGCATCCTCGCCGCCGGTCGCCTTGCCGCGAGCGATGAAGTCGACGATGATCCGGCCGCGAGAGTGCGTCGTGAAGTACGGGACGACGTTCGCGTCGAGATGCGACACGATCGTTGCCACGCTGGTGCTCAGATCGCAGGTCCAGACATCGATGCGATCGGTGCCCAGGCTGTGCACGCGCAACAGGTCGAGTCCTGGCAGCAGTCCGAGCGGATCAGCCGCCTGCGCCGCGCGCTCACCGAACCGTGGGTTCTCGGGGAGGACGATGTCGTCGTCGCGGCCATCGACCTTCAGGCCGCCGTCGTGGGCTGCCATCGGGGTGACCTGGACCGTCAGGAGCAGGAACGCGAGGATGACGGAGCCGAGCGTTCGCAAGGTGGTTCCTCGACGTGTGTTCGGTATGCGTCGTGGTGGAGCATATCGTACCCACAGTGCGGGACGAGTTACCGCCGCG
Source organism: uncultured Anaerolineaceae bacterium (assembly GCA_964396565.1). Lineage (GTDB taxonomy): Bacteria > Chloroflexota > Limnocylindria > Limnocylindrales > CSP1-4 > SPCO01. Next base: position 1,206 of record CAYNGM010000349.1, read on the forward strand.
GGGCTAGGATGGCGTTCACTCCGAGTACGACCCCGTCACGCCCAGGAGGCAGTCCCGTGACCGACACCCTCGAACGAGTCCAGACCTATCAGCAGTTCATCGGTGGCGAGTTCGTCGACGCCGCCGACGGCCGCACGGCCGATGTCATCAACCCCGCCGACGACCAGGTCATCGCCCAGGTCCCGAAGAGCGCCGCCGAGGATGTCGATCGTGCGGTGAACGCGGCTGAGACGGCGTTCGAGTCCTGGAAGAAGACGACCCCGCAGGACCGTGCGGCACTCCTGCTCAAGATCGCCGACGCTCTCGAGGCCAAGGGCGACGAGCTCGGTCGGCTCGAGAGCCGCAACGCCGGCAAACCGGTTGGCGCCGCGATCGACGAGATGGCCGTTTGCGCGGACCTGTTCCGGTTCTTCGCCGGAGCGTCGCGGGTAATGGACGGCCTGGCGGCCAACGAGTTCGCCGCGGGCCACACCAGCATCATCCGGCGCGACCCGATCGGCGTCGTGGCATCTATCGCGCCATGGAACTACCCGTTGTACATGGCCTCGTGGAAACTGGGGCCTGCGCTTGCGACCGGCAATACGGTCGTCCTCAAGCCGTCGGCCCGGACACCACTGACCGCTCTCGCCTTCGCCCGGATCCTCGCCGAGATCCTGCCCCCGGGTGTCGTGAACGTGGTGTCGGGGTCGGGTGCGGAGATCGGCGATGCCCTCGTCGCTCATCCCAAGGTCCGGATGGTTGCCATCACCGGCGACACCGCCACAGGCAAGCACGTCGCGAAGATCGCCTCGGACACCCTCAAGCGGCTCCATCTCGAACTCGGCGGCAAGGCTCCGATCATCGTCTTCGACGACGCGGATGTGGACCTCGCAGCCGAGACGCTCCGCTTCGCCGGCTACTGGAACTCCGGCCAGGACTGCACGGCCGCCACGCGCGTGTTGGCTGGCCCTGCCGTCTACGACAAGTTCGTGACGGCGCTGGCCGACCAGGTCCGCACCGTCAAGTGGGGCGACCCGGCCGAGGGAGACGACATCGAGATGGGCTCGCTCATCGCGGCGGCTCAGGCCGACAAGGTCCAGGGCATGGTCGACCGCGCGCGCGCTGGTGCCGAGATCGTCGTGGGTGGTGAGCGGCCCGACCGCCCGGGCGCCTACTACGCCCCCACGGTCATCGCCGGTCCGGACCAGAAGTCGGAGATCATCCAGGACGAGATCTTCGGCCCGGTCGTCACGGTCCAGCGGTTCACCGACGAGGACACTGCGCTGGCTTGGGCGAACGACACGCCCTACGGTCTGGCTTCGTCGGTGTTCACGACCGATATCGGCAAGGCGATGCGGGTGGCCAAGTACCTGGAGTTCGGGCACGTCTGGATCAACGAGCACTTCACCCTGACCTCGGAGACTCCGCACGGCGGTGTCAAGCAGACCGGCTGGGGCAAGGACGGCAGCAAGTACGCGCTCGAGGACTACACGTTCATCAAGCACGTGATGATCAACACCGGCGAGTAGG
>CAYNGM010000350.1:0-2709 GCA_964396565.1 uncultured Anaerolineaceae bacterium
AGGGGACCTTCACCCAGTCCTCGACGGTCCCGTTGACCGTGTAGCGGTTCGACGATTGCTCGATATAGAAGTTCCGCATCGAGACGTCGCCCTTCTTCTCGGAGAAGAGCATGTCGTCGTAGTAGGGCTGGCTGAAGTCCCTGGTCCAGATGCTGGTGTTGTTGACCCGGCGATCCGGCTTCGGGATCTCGTTGTGGAGCGGACCGGCCGTCCCGCCGTAGGTCGGGTTGACCCCCGTCCCGAATTCACCGAGCACGGTCCAGATCGAGTCCTCGCCCTGGCGGTCGAGCTCGACGAACTTGCCCTTCTTGACCCTCACGACGCCGTTCTTGCCGTGCTTGGAGCGCTCGCCCTGGAGATACATCTGCATGCCGGCCTGCCGCATGGCGGCTTGCTCGGCACCGAGCGGATGGGGCAGGTTGTCGACGGGCATCCCGTCTGGCACCGTCTTCTGTGTCATCGGCTTGGCCGCGGAGACCGCGCCGACCGACGAGAACAGGAGCAACACGGCCGCTGTGGCGGCCACCACCTTTCTCAAGACCTCTCCTCCGGTTTGGCTGATGGGTCGTGGGGTTCGTCGACGCGGGCAGCGGGATCGGAAGGGGCGGCGGGAACCGTGTGTCTCCAGACACGATCCTTGGGGTGGGCCGCGGGCCGGGGGACGACGTACCACGAGGACCTGGATGTCGCGCCAAATGTAGGAGTCTCGGCCGACCCGCGCAAGACGGTTTCGCGTGGGGCGTGGCTGTCCGTACAGGGGGTGGTGACGGGATGCACCACGGGTCTTCGTCGTGATCCAGTCCTTCGTGTATCGCGTCGTTCGCGGACAGTGCAGCTCATGGCGCGCCACGCTCGATCGCTCGCGGATCGCAGCGCCCGTTACGGTCCGGCTGGATCGCTGGCTGGAGCGGTCGGGGTTGTCGCGCATGCGCGGAACAGCATGTCCTTGAAACCCGGTTCGTCGGCCTGGCGCACGATCGTCAGATTTGGTGGGGGAGCGGAGCGGCGCCGGTCGATCAACATGTGGCCCCTTGCCTCATCACCGACGGCAATGGTGACGTTGGCCCGCTCGTGCTCGATGATCAGTTCCGGGTTCAATGCGACGGCCATGGTGACCGGGTCGGGCAGGTCGTAGCCGGCCAGCCCGTTGCCCAGGCTCCACGCCGCGAGTGTGCCATTGATGCGGTGTGCGAAGTCGGCCAGCGGGGTGCCCATACCGGTCAACACCTCCTGGTCGGCGGGGGTCATCACGGCGGCCTGGCGAGCGATGTCGATGCCGACCCATGTCACCTTCTCGGGTGTAGCGGCGGCCAGCACGATCGCGGCCGCCTCGGGATCGGCCCACACGTTGAACTCGGCGCCAGCCGAAAAGTTGCCGTTCAGGTCTGCGGCGCCGGCCATGCAGTACACGTGTCGGAAGGCGGACAGCAAGGTCCGGTCCCGCACGAGGGCCGCAGCGAGATTGGTCAGCGGTCCGAGAGTGACGAGCGTAAGTTCACCCGCATGCTGCCGTGGCAGCGACGTCAGCACGTCGATGGCATGACCGGGCGTCGCGACCCGGGACGGATCCGGCAGGCCGATATCCCCCATGCCGTCCTGGCCGTGCACGTTCTGTGCAGTGTGCAGCGGGCGCAGGAGCGGTCGGTCGCAGCCCTCGTACACCGGGACGTCGCGCCGCCCTGCCATGTCCAGCGTGATGAGCGCGTTGCGGGTCGAGTGGGACAAGGGCACGTTCCCGGCGACCGTCGTCACCGCTCGAACATCGCCGGCGGATTCTCCGACAGCGGCCAACACCAACGCCACGGCGTCGTCGGATGCCGTGTCCGTGTCGATAACCAGGGGAAGACCGGGCATCAGACTCACTCCTGATCGGGTACATGTCGCGTCTGCAGCGGCCAGTGATCGACTGGTGGCGACATCGCCGAATATAGAGCGACCCGAAGATGCCGATGCCACGGTATGACCCACGATCACGGGAGTGCCTGCACCCACCAGGTCCGACCGAACGCATGTTCCATACGCAGCTCATCGCGTACACTTGGGACGTGCCCCAGGAACGACTCGTCGTGCGCGGCGCGCGCGAACACAACCTCAAGGACGTCACTGTCGCCTTCCCGCGTGACCGCCTGGTCGTCATCACGGGTCTCTCCGGCTCGGGCAAGAGCAGCCTCGCCTTCGACACCATCTATGCCGAGGGACAGCGTCGGTACGTCGAGAGCCTGTCCGCGTATGCCCGCCAGTTCCTCGGCCAGATGGAGAAGCCGGACGTCGATCAGATCGATGGCCTGTCGCCGGCCATCTCCATCGACCAGAAGGGTGCGTCGCGCAATCCGCGTTCGACCGTCGGTACGGTCACCGAGATATACGACCACCTGCGTCTGCTGTTCGCCCGGATCGGTGTGCCGCATTGCCCGTCCGGCCACGCCATCGAGCGCCAGAGCGTCCAGCAGATCGTGGACCAGGTGCTGGCCCTGCCCGAGGGCACACGACTGCTCGTTCTGGGGCCACTCATCCGAGACCGCAAGACCGAGGGTGACCGGGTCATCGAGGCTGCCCGTCGGCAGGGCTTCGTGCGCGTCCGGGTCGATGGCGAGATGTACGACATCGCCGACGCTCCACCGCGTCTTGACAAGTACAAGCGCCACTCGATCGAGGTCGTGGTCGATCGCTATGTCGTTCGTCATGCCGAGGCGCCGGCCGAGGCGGAAC
>CAYNGM010000351.1:0-2706 GCA_964396565.1 uncultured Anaerolineaceae bacterium
CTCCACGCCGCCGGGCCGTTCCAGGTCCTCATCGTGCTCAGTGCCCTGCTCACGCTCGATGCCGGGATCGCCCGACTCGGGACCCGTCTGGGCTGGACCCGACCCGTGGCCTGGCTTGGTCCGACCCTGGGCATCGGGGGATCGCTCCTGTTCACGGCTGTGCTTCTGCCGACGTTCGGCACGGGATCGCGCACGACGGCGACCCTCTACGCGGAGCTCGCGGCACGGATGGCGGCGAGCGTCCGGCCCCTGGACGCGAGTGCCGGGCCGGTCATCAGCAACTTCCCGATCTGGATGGCGGAGGCAGAGCGCATTCCGGCGCTCGCCCTCCCCGACGAACCGCCGGCCGACGTGCTGGACCTCGCCCGGCACTTCCCGGGAACGCGATACCTGGTTCTCATCGCCCCCGAGGGTGAGCACTGGCCGGCCGACCTCGCGACGGGGGCACCGGGCGCCGAATGCTTCTCCCGGGTGACGCTGCCGCCGTGGACTGGCGCGGGCCCGGACCCGCTGGCAGAGACCACGGTCTACGAGATCGGCTGTCCGCCGGGGGCGTCCGCGGCGACGCTCATGGGGTTCGCGCCATGAGTGCACCCTATACTCCGAAGTCGATGGAGGCCTCCAGACCCGGAACCGACGCCCTCGACCGCCGCTTCGACGGACTCCAGGCGGAGGCCAGCACGGCCGTCGCCGACGGCGCGAACGCGCTGCGCGATGTGCGCGACCGCTTCCGCGATGCCCACGGCGAGGTCCACGCGCGCTGGCAGGCCCTGCGTGCCGAGCTCGATGCCGGCGGCGACGGGATGGACGACGGTCACCGCGGGGCCGTCCGCGCAGAGGCTGAAGCATGCGCCGCGCAGATGCGCCTGCTGCGCACCACCCTTGGCAAGCTGGAGGTCGCCGAACGGACCCTGTCACGCACCTGGCTGTCCCTGGCCGATGGTGACGAGGCGCTGGTCGCTGACGCCGCGACCGAGCTCGCCGAGCACGCTGTCTCGATCCGCATCCTCGAAGCCCAGGAGGCGGAGCGCTCCCGACTCGCCCAGGAGGTCCACGATGGACCGGCCCAGGTCCTGACCAATGCCATCTTCCAGACGGAGGTCATCGAGCGCGTCGCGGCCTCCGACCCGGTGGCGGCGACCGCGGAGACCCGGGCACTCCGCGAACAGCTGCGTCGCGAGCTCGGCAACGTCCGCGATTTCATCTATCAGCTTCGACCACCGCTGCTCGATGAGCTCGGGCTGGACGGCGCGCTCGAGGAGACGGCGGCGCGCCTCCGGGCGATCGGCGGCGCGACCGTCACGACACAGCTCGAGGCGCCTGCCGACGAGCTGGACGACAGCGAGCGCACGGTCGTGCTGCGCATCACGCAGGAGGCACTGCAGAATGTCCGCAAACACGCCGGGGCGTCCATCGTCATGGTCAGCACCGGCATCGTCGAGGATGACTGGACACTGGAGGTCCGCGACGATGGTCGCGGGTTCGATATCGGGGCGGTGGCCGCGCGTGGTCGCCGGAGCTTTGGACTCCAGTTCATGCGCGAGCGCGCGACATTGATCGGCGCCACCTTGGACGTACGATCACGACCGGACGGCGGGACCGTCGTCCGGCTCGCGATCCCGAGGGGCGCCCGCACCGGAGCGAAGGAGAACGGATGAGTGCGATGGAATACGGTGGGCCCGATCGTCGACGGGGTGGCCCCGATCGACGCAGTCCCGGGGAGATCATCCGGGTCCTGATCGTCGATGACCACGCCCTGTTCAGGGCGGGCGTGGCGGGCATCCTTGCCCGCGAACCGGACATCGAGGTCGTCGGCGAGGCCGATGACGCGCGCAGCGCGGTCGATCGCTCGCTGGAGACGTCGCCGGACATCGTCCTGATGGACCTGTCCCTGCCCTCGCCCGGCGGGATCGAGACCACCCAGCGCATCAAGCGCGAGGTGGCCGGTGCCGGGATCATCGTCCTGGCCGTCAACGAGGACGAGGATGCGCTGTTCGACGCCATCAAGGCGGGGGCGGCGGCGTTCATCCTCAAGGACGTCGGCCCGGATGACCTGGTCACGATCATCCGTCGGGTCGCCCTCGGCGAGTTCCTCATCAACGACAAGGTCTTCGCCAAGCCGGCGGTGGCCTCGCGGGTCCTCAAGGAGTTCCGCGAACTCGCGGTATACGGCCAGGACGCCGCCCCGATCTTCGCGCCACTCTCACCGCGCGAGGTCGAGATCCTGGACAACATCGCCCAGGGCATGACCAACAAGCAGGTCGCCTATGCGCTGTCGATCAGCGAGCAGACGGTCAAGAACCACATGAGCTCCATCCTGCGCAAGCTGTCGGTCAACGACCGGACCCAGGCCGTGGTGTACGCGATGCGCCAGGGCTGGATCCGGATGCCCGAGGACTGATGCCGGATACGGGGATGGCAGATACAGGCCTCACGGTAAGCGCAAGCCTCGGGGAGCTGACGAGTCGGCTCATCAGCGATCTGGCCACGCTCGAAGGCGAGCTGGCCGAGATCGAGTTGCTGGTGACCCAGGCACGCGCCGAGGCCGCCCGCCACGAAGGTCGGCGCGCCACCGCGGCGTCAAAACTGGCGGCACTCGGGCCGGACGGCGACGCCGAGGAGCGGTTGGCGCTCACCACGACGCTGGTGACGCTCAGCAAGCGGGCCGCGCTGATGGAGTCACAGGTCGATGTCCTTGAGGGCAAG
>CAYNGM010000352.1:0-2700 GCA_964396565.1 uncultured Anaerolineaceae bacterium
TGCCGCGTTCGACCGCGCCCATCGGGGTCTCCGAGCCGAAGCCGATCGAGCGCTTCCCGACGCGCTCCTCGACGATCTTCTCGAGGCCGTCGAAGGCGCCACCGCAGATGAACAGCACGTTCGTGGTGTCGATCTGGATGAAGTCCTGGTGGGGATGCTTGCGACCGCCCTGCGGGGGCACGTTGGCGACGGTCCCCTCGAGGATCTTGAGGAGGGCCTGCTGGACGCCCTCGCCCGACACGTCACGGGTGATCGACGGGTTGTCCGCCTTGCGCGCGATCTTGTCGATCTCGTCGATGTAGATGATCCCGCGCTGAGCGCGCGCGACGTCGAAGTCGGCGGCCTGGATGAGCCGGAGCAGGATGTTCTCGACGTCCTCGCCGACATAGCCGGCCTCGGTCAGCGAGGTCGCGTCGGCGATGCAGAACGGGACGTCCAGGACACGGGCCAGGGTCTGGGCAAGGAGCGTCTTGCCCGAACCGGTCGGCCCCACGAGCAGGACGTTCGACTTCTGGAGCTCGACGTCATCGACCTGGTGGCCGGCGTTGACCCGCTTGTAGTGGTTGTAGACGGCGACGGACAGGACCTTCTTGGCCCGTTCCTGGCTGATCACGTACTGGTCGAGCGAATCCTTGATCTGGTGGGGGTTGGGGAGCTTGGAGGCGGCCGCCTTGGGGCGCGGCGCCTCGAGCATCTCCTCCTCGATGATCTCCTGGCAGAGGTTGATGCACTCGTCACAGATATAGACGCCCTGACCCGCGATGAGCTTGCGGACCTGCTCCTGGCTCTTGCCGCAGAAGGAGCAGCGATACGGGACCTTGGGTCCCTTGCTGCCGCTGGTCGTCGTCACGTGCCCGTCCTGGCCCCTTGTACCCTGGTCTCCCTAGTCGCCCTTCGAGCGCTTTGGTCCCGGAGCATCCTTCGGATCGGCCGCATCTTCTGCCGCCTTTTCGTCATGGTGCAGGGCAGTCAGGGAGTCCCACTGCTCCGAGTAGACCGCGTCGATGATGCCATAGTCCTTGGCGTCATCGGGCGACATGAAGAAGTCACGCTGGGTGTCGGCGACCACCTTCTCCAGTGGTTGGCCCGTGTGGCGGCTCAGGATCTCGTGGTTGCGCTGGACCAGGAACTCCCACTCGCGCATCTGGATGAGAGCGTCCGGCGGCGCACCGCGGAACCCGCCAGAGCCCTGATGGATCATGATCCGGCTGTTGGGCAGGGCATAGCGCTTGCCCTTGGCGCCGGCGGCCAGCAGGACCGCGGCCATCGATGCGGCCATGCCGATGCAGATCGTGCTGACCGGGGCACGCACGTACTGCATCGTGTCGTAGATCGCGAGACCGCTGGTGACTTGGCCACCAGGTGAGTTGATGTACAGGCTGATGTCCTTCTCGGGATCCTCCGAGTCAAGGAACAGCAGCTGGGCGATCACCAGGTTGGCGAGGTGATCCTCGATCGCGTCACCGAGGAAGATGATCCGTTCGCGCAGCAGCCGTGAGTAGATGTCGTAGGCGCGCTCGCCACGGCTGGACGATTCGATGACCATCGGGACGAGCATCTGGGGTCTCCCTTGGTGTTCGGTCGGGTCCGGGCTTGACTGGTCGATGGGGCGCTTCATCCCGCCGGCGCGGGCTCGACGGCATCGGTCGAGGTTTCGGCGACTTCGTCGGACGGGACCTCGATGCCCTCGCCGGCGATGATCGAGCCTGGATCGGTGGCGCCGATGCTCGCGTTCGCCTGGGCCGCCTCGTTGGCCACGGCGGAGTCGGGCGCATCCTCGAGATGCGGCATGGCCGGATGGTCAGGATGCGCAGCCAGCCAGCGCTCGACCAGCACCTCGACGATGCGGCTGCGTCGCAGCGAGCTGCGGATGAACGCCCGACCGCGCTCCGACTCGAAGTAGGCGACGAGCTTGGGGTCGCTCGCGTAGCGTGTCCGGCCCTGGTCCACCTCGGCCTCGACGTCGGCGTCGGGGACCTCGAAGCCCTCTACGTCAGCGACCTTGGACAGGACCAGGAGCGTACGCACACGCTTCTCGGCGCCGGGTCGAAGGTCGGCGTGGAGGTCGTCGTTGGTCTTCTCGACGGCCTTCAGGTAGGCCTCCTCTGTGATGCCCTGGCGGGCCAGCGATCCCCGGAACTCGTCGTGCATCACCTCGACCTCCTGGTCGATGAGCACATCCGGCAGGTCGATGGTCGCGTTGGCGACCGCGTACTCGATGATCTTGTCGGCGAAGCCGTGACGGGCGCGGTCAAGCGAGTTCGCCTCGAGCCGACGCCGGATGTCCGTTCGCAGGTCGTCGAGCGTCGCGAAGTCACCTAGACCGGACAGGAAGTCGTCATCGATGTCGGGCAGGATCTTGGCGCGAAGCTCCCTGAGCTCGACCTCGAAGTGGGCGGTCGCCCCGGCCAGGGTCTGCTCGCCATAGTCCTCTGGGAATGTGATATCGAACCCCTTCTTCCCGCCGACCTCGAGTCCGACGAGATGTGCCTCGAACCCCGGGATGAGGCGCTCCTGGCCGATGATCAGGGGCATCCGCTCCGAGCTCCCACCCTCGAACGGCTCGCCGTCGCGTGTCCCGACGAATGAGATCACGACGTAGTCGCCATCCTGCGCCCCACGGTCCTCGACCGCGGCGAGGGTCGCGTTCTGATCGCGCAACTCCTCGACGACCTGATCCACCCGGGCGTCGTCGATCTG
>CAYNGM010000353.1:0-2700 GCA_964396565.1 uncultured Anaerolineaceae bacterium
CGACCGGTCGATCGCGACGCCGAGATGGCCCGCTTCCGCGACGGCGAGCTTGACGTGCTGGTCGGCACGACCGTCGTCGAGGTGGGGGTGGACGTACCAGCTGCGACGATGATGGTCATCGAGGGCGCGGACCGGTTCGGGCTCGCCCAGCTCCACCAGCTGCGTGGACGGGTCGGCCGCGGCACCGCCGATTCGTTCTGCGTCCTTGTGTCCGACACGACCGACGAGACGGCCCTGGCCAGGCTCGACGCGATCGTCGCTTCGCGCGATGGCTTCGAGCTTGCAGAGCGCGACTTCGAGATGCGTCGCGAGGGCGATGTCCTGGGGTTCGCGCAGAGCGGTCTGCCCGGGCTGCGCGTGGCATCGCTCGCGCGACGTGATCACCAGGCTCTCGCGGTCCGGGCTCGCCAACACGCAGAGGCGCTCCTCGATGCCTCGGGCGAGCTCGACACGACCGCGCGCCCGGAGCTGAGACCGCTCGCCACCGAGCTGCAGACCGGATGGCTCCACCACCTTGCCACGGCCGAGCCGGTATCTGGCACATGACCGGTGTCGGGTCCCCTGTCCGCTGCGGATGCCCGACCTCGGCCGGGTCCAGGGACCGTGGCTGACGCCGGCCGCGTCATCGCCGGGACCGCCCGCGGGATCCGCCTTGACGCCCCGGGTCCGGGCACCCGTCCGCTGTCGGACCGGGTGAAGCAGACGCTCTTTGCGATCCTCGAGCCCGACCTGCGCGACGCGCGTGTCCTCGACCTGTTCGCAGGGAGCGGTGCGGCCGGCATCGAGGCCCTCAGCCGCCGGGCTGCGCACGCCACATTCGTCGAGTCGGACGCAGGCGCGATCAGGGTGATCCTCGCCAACCTTGCGCGCACCCGCCTCGGCGATCCCCGCCAAGTGACCGTCATCCGCTCGGACGCCCTCACCTGGCTGGCCGATCCCGAGCGCGTCGCCGAGATGCCGATGGACCTCGTCATCGCCGACCCGCCGTATGCGGATGTGGGCGCCCTGCTCGGCGCGCTGCGGGCGGTCGGGCGGCTTGTCCGCCCTGGTGGTCGGGTCGTCGCCAAGCACTTCTGGCGGGATGCCCCGCCCGGGCACGTCGGGCTGCTAGCATCCGAGCGCGAACGGCGCCTCGGTGAGACCACCCTGACCTTCTATCGCCGGATCGAGGAGTCCAACGCGGAGGACGGATGAGCGTCGCGGTCTATCCAGGATCGTTCGATCCGATCACCTACGGCCATCTCGACATCGTGGAGCGGGCAACGACCCTGTTCGAGCGCGTGGTCATCGGTGTGCTCGAGAACCCGCGCAAGACCCCGGCACTCCCCGTCGAGCGCCGCATCGAGGTCATCCGTATCGCCGCCCGTGAGGCCGGGCTGTCCGAGGAGCGCATCGCCATCGAGGCGTTCCATGGCCTGACCGTGGACTTCTGCCACCTCCACGACGCGACGGCCATCGTGCGCGGTCTGCGGGCGATCAGCGACTTCGAGAATGAACTCCAGCTCGCGCACAACAACCGGGTCCTGGCGCCGGATATCGACACGGTCTTCTTCATGACCGCGATCGAGCACTCGTATGTCAGCTCGAGCCTGGTCCGCGAGATCGCGAGCTTCGGGGGTGATGTCTCGGCGATGATCCCGCCGGCCGCTGCAGACGCCCTGCGGACTGCCCTGGGTCATCGTTGACGACCGTGACGGCGTGCCATAATCCCGGCTGCAGGAGGGCCGAGCCATCGACATCATCTTCCTAGTCGAGCGCCTCGAATCGCTTATCGCGAACGGGAAGAAGCTGCCCCTGACGACCAACGTCGTGGTCGACCAGAATGCCGCGCTCGGGCTCATCGATGAGTTGCGCGTCGCCGTGCCAGAGGAGGTCCGGGCGGCCAAGCGGATCAACGCCGAGGGCGAGCGGATCATCGAGAAGTCCCAGGAGGAAGCGGAGCGGATCATCGCGCGCGCCCAGGAGCAGGCAGCGTTCCTGATCGATGAACGCGGCCTGACCCAGGCGGCCGAGGTCGAGAGCCGCCGGATCATCGCCGAGGCATACGAGGACGCGGAGCGGATCCGTGCCGGTGCCGACGACTATGCCGTGGGCGTGCTCGAGGGGCTCGAGGGCGACGTCACGCGAACCCTGCAGAGCATCCAGAAGGGGATCGCCCTGCTCGACGATCGACGGGCGTCCTTCGCAGCGGAGGCCACCGACGTCCCGGCCGATGAGCCGGATGGCGAGTGGGACGAGGACCTCGAGGACCCGGTCGGCCGATCCCGGCAGTGATCCGGCGCCGATGAGCCCCGGCTCCTTCGACGGTCCGTTCATCTTCAACGTCGCGGGACTCCTCGCTGATGCTGTCGGCACGTCCCGGATCATCCACATCGAGGATGGGGCCCTGGACCTGCCCGAAGGTCTGGTCCTCGCCGCCCCGATCAGCGGGGAGGTGCGGATCTCGCGGGAGAACCGTGGTGTCCTCGTGGGCGCGCGCTTGACGACGTCCCTGGCCGGCGAGTGCGCCCGCTGTCTCCGTCCGACGGCGACACCGATCGAGATCGCCATCGACGAGGAGTACCTGCCGTCGGTCGACCTGCTGACCGGACGTCCGGTCCCGACCGAGGGTGAGCCCGACGTCCTGCGTCTGACCGACCACCACGAGGTGGACCTTGGGCCATCCGTGCGTGATGCGATCTCCCTGGCCGAACCGATAGC
>CAYNGM010000354.1:0-2679 GCA_964396565.1 uncultured Anaerolineaceae bacterium
GGCCAGGATGACGATGAGGACGACCGTGAACAGGATGAGGATCTGGCCACGCTCGGCGTCGCGCGCCGCGGGTCCGGCGTTCCGGGGTGACCGTACATGGCCGATGGCACGCCGGATCATGACCCGGTGCCCGTCTCTTCCATGACCATCCGGACGGTAGAACTCATCGGGATGGAGGTACCAAAGAGGAGCGGGAAGAAGACGCGGTGATCGTGCGAGACGGTCACGGTCACGAAGTTGCCGGCCTTGCAGGAGTTCTGGCAGGCGACCGCAGTCGTGATATCCAAGCCACCGGCCGCACTCTCCGCCGTGTCCTCGGCCCGGCTGGCGATCGCGGTGGGGCCGTCGCCAGCCATGAGGGTGGCCGCTCGGGCGGCCTCGCGAGCCGCGTTGATCACGGTCATCCGCGAATACAACACGACGCCGAAGTCCAGGATGCCGCACAGGAGCAGCAGGAAGATCGGAACGACGAGTGCGAACTCGACCAGTGACTGGCCGCGGGTCCGCCGACGGCGCCGGGACCGAGTGGTCGATGGGCGGTAGTACGGAAGTCGCGTATCCATAGGACCCGCATTACTGCACATCAACCTTGCGGTCAACCTTGCACCGGCGCGCGAAGTCACCACCTGCGGTACCTTCCGGCCAGTACTTGGCGGGGCCGTCCGCCGATCGGCTCGCTGGTCCGTTCACGAACGTCTTGCGAGCGGTCGGGCCCAAGATTCGCCCACGCCTGGTGTCGAGGGTCGCCACGCCATCGATCGACGGGCCGCTATCATCGGCGCGATGACCGAGCGAGGGCTGCCCACGATGGACGGTTCCCCGGCGTGTCCGTTCGTCGCCTTCGAGGACGACCGGGACGCTCGTTCAGACCGGCCCGACCATCGACATCGCTGTTTCGCGGAGGACCCTCCGGCCCAGCGCGCCGCTGCGCACCAGGAGGCGTACTGCCTGTCGAGCGCGTTCCCGGTCTGTCCGACGTTCCAGGCATGGGCTCGCCGCGAGGCGGCACGGGCCCGCTCGGGCGATGACGTGCTAGAGCGTCGCCCCGCATCCGGGGATACGGATCCGACAGGTGAGGTGGGCACGAAGGATCGGCCTGCGGACGAGTGGGCACCAGAGCGAGCCTCGGCCGAGCCACCGGTCGCATCGAACCCACGCCGGAACCCGCCGCGTGACTGGGCGGCGCCGCCGCCCTGGGCCAGTGGCGCCATCCCGCCATCGGGCTCGACCGCACCGGATCGGAGTGGCGGTACGAGCGGTGCCGGTGGGGCCTCGGGACGAGCAGGGAGTGGGTCGGCCCGGGCTGGGTCGTCGACGGCGGCAGGGTCATCGATGGCGGCTGGGTCGTCGGCTGTGGCTGGAGCGGGCGCCGCGTCACCATCGGCTCCCGATTTCCTGACCAGGGGGTCGTCGGAGGGAGCCGGCCTGACCGGCAGTACCGCGGACCGGATCGCGTCCGGCGGATCGGTTAGTGACTCCGCATACCGCACTACCTCCTCGAGCACGGGTTCCCCGACCACCGAGTCGCCCACTGGGCATGCGGCACGATCGGGGGACCTGCCGTCATCGGGCCCGGATCCCGAGCTCGCCGGTCTCGTGGTCGGTGGCGCAGCCAGCGCGGCCGGTGCGGGCGGTACAGGATCGCCGACGGCTGGAGGCGACCCATCACACCCGTCATACCCACCGACACGGGGTGGTCGTCGCCCGACGGTGAGTTCGACGCGTTCGGGACACGGCTCGGATCCCGGTCGACCACCCAAGCGCGAGCACGTCCAGCACGACGGACCCTCGTGGGAGAAGGCTCGACACTACGAGGCCTATCCGACGATCAAGACGAGGGCAGGGCTCGGTGGCCTCCCGGCGCTCCCCAGGGTGGCCGTGTTGGCCTTGGCCCTCGGCGTGGCCGCGCTCGCGTTGTTCTTCCTGCCCGCGCTGCTCGGGTTCGGTGGCAAGGACAAGCCGAGCGCATCGCCCAGTCCGTCGGTCGTCGCGGTGACGCCCTCGCCATCACCGACCGCCGTCCCGGTGCCGACTCCGCAGGTCTACGTGATCAAGCAGGGCGATACGCTCTCCAAGGTGGCCAAGAAGTTCGGCGTGACGCTCGATCAGCTGCTCGCGGCGAACAAGGAGACCATCAAGGACCCGGACAAGATCTCGGTCGGGGACGAGATCATCATCCCGGTCCCGACACCGGACGAGGTGTCCGGTGAGTCGACTTCGGAGCCGACGGCGTCCTAGGTGTCGGAGTCCGGGAAGCCGGACGGCGAAGACCCTCGCGACGGGGTTCCGGCGTCCCCCCTAGCGCGGGGCGATGTTTATCGCGGTGATCCGGCCGGCCTCCACGCGGAAGGTCGCATCGATATGCTGGGTCGGAGCGCCCGGTCGCACGACCAGCAGATCCGCCTCGTACGTATTCCCCGTGTCGCGGATATCGCCCGGGATCATCCGCAGACCGGCGTCGCCACGCAGGAACCAGCCACCGACCCGCTCGACGCCGCGCAGCGTCTGGACGCTGTCGCCGACATGCACACGCATCTCGGTCTTGTCATCCATCAGCGCCACCGCACCCTCGCGGTCCCCGCCGTTCAGCTTCTCGAAGAAATCTTCCATAGTCTCGACAGCACCCATGGGAAGCTCCTATGTCAAGCCGCGGCCGCCAGGCCCGTGGGCGAGGTGGCT
>CAYNGM010000355.1:0-1377 GCA_964396565.1 uncultured Anaerolineaceae bacterium
CGCGTCCGGTGAGGTGTCCAGGGCATGTACGCCCGCGCGTCCGGTGAGGTGTCCAAGGCATGCACGACCCGCGTGCCCGGTGGGGTGACCGCAGCGGTGCCGCCGACGACCACCCCGGATCGAACCGGTGCCGCCGACGACCACCCCGGATCGAACCGGTGCCGCCGACACCACCCTGGGTCGAACCGCCGCCGATCGTCAGGCAGCCAACGCTGAACGCACCCGGCCCGAGATGATGGCCACGGCCCCCAACCCGAATACCACGCTCCCGAGCAGGAATGGTCCCCCGACCCCGAACGCGGCCGAGACCGCCGCCCCGAGAGCCGGACCGATGATGCCGGCTGCATACAGCGGCAGGTAGACAAGATTGAGCGTCGATGACCGACGCTCGGCCGGCACCTCGGTAGCGAGGAGGCTGAAGACCATCGCCGACACCGTCGCCGAGCAGACCGCCAGCCCGACGGCCAGGAGGGCGAGCCCCGGTATCGATCCGGCGAGGGTCATCAGCAACAGGACGATGGATCCACCAGCGAGGGCGACCACCAGGACCGGACGGAACCCGATCCGGTCACCCACCAGCCCGCCGAGTGGTGAGATGAGCGCCCCGACCAGCGCTCCCAGCCCGACGACGATGGCGATCGCCGAGGCGAGCCCCGGGCCGGTCCCGACGATGTCCTCGACAAGGACCGGGAGGTACGGCCGTGACATCTGGCCGGCCAGGAACGAGACACCGAAGATCGTGAAGATGCGGACGACGGCCGGATCTGACAGGACACCACGGATCGCCCCGAACGCCAGGCGCACGACCGACCCCTCCGGAACGATCTCGGGGCGGACTTCGCGCGAGCCGAACCAGACGAGCAGTCCCGTCGCCAAAGAGAGCAGTGCCGTCAGCCAGAACACCGCCGAGACCGACCATCCCGCCCCATCGATCAACAGCCCGGCCAGCACGGGACCGACGGCGAAACCGATCGGACTGGCGACCCCGAACACGGCGATGATCAGCCCGATCCGACGTACCGGCACGACATCCCGGATCCCGGCCAGCATGATCCCCGTGTTGCCGAGCCCGAAGCCCATGAACACCATGCTCACCGCCAGTTGCCATGGCTCGTGGGCGAGGGCGACGCCGGCGATGGCGACAGCGGAGACGAGCGCACTGCGCACGATCACGACCTTGCGGCTCATCTTGTCGGCCCAGACACCCCACAACGGGACGATCGGCAGACCGACCACGAAGATCAGCGCGCTGGAGATCCCGACCAGGGCGAGACGATCGGCGTCGGCCACACCCATCTCGCGCAGGGCCGTCGGGACAAGGGCGAACAGCTGGCTGACCCCGATCCCCTCGACCATGGCGGTGATCCAGAAGACCGC
>CAYNGM010000355.1:1477-2654 GCA_964396565.1 uncultured Anaerolineaceae bacterium
GACCGGCCAGCCGGTTCGCTGTGGCTCCGAACAAGTCCAGAGTCCCAGACGCCCCGCCCGAGCGCCTCGCCCGACGTCCTTGCGGTCATCGGACCTGGCTCCCGGGACCGTCCCGAGGATCGCTCCCCGGTGCGGCCTGTCGGTTCGCACCTGCCCCTTCGGGCAAGACGAAATGTAGGGGGCGGGACCGCGACCCACAACGGCCTTATCCACGAAGTTGCTGGAAACGGTCGCGAACTTATCCCCGAATCGGTTAGCGCTGTGGACGACGTGTGGAGAAGCCCCTCGCTGGACCGCGTCCCATCCTGAGGCGGGCCCTTCCACGGCCTTGGCTTGTCGGGGCTACGCATCCGAATCCCGCACATCAATCCGGCCGGAGTCCGATACTCGTAGTCGGAGAAAGGGAGGTGACGTTCCAGATGGCCCGGTTCCTGGCGAGATTGGTAAAGGCGAACGATCGATGGGCGAAGCCGTTCGGCGACTTCAACCATCGCTGGACTTCGGCGCTGTTCCGGCCGATACGGCCGGTCAAGACCCTGTTCAACGGCACGTGGCTCGGTCACCCGGTGCATCCGGCCATCACGGACGTGCCCATCGGTGCCTTCCTCGTCGCCGTAGTGCTTGATCTCGTCGGCGAACCGACGGCGGCGTTCTGGGCCATCGTCATCGGTCAGCTCGCCTTCCTGGCATCCGCCCTGACCGGGATCGCCGACTTCTCCGATACGGACGGGACGGCCCGGACGCGATCGACGACGCACGGCACCATCATGGTGATCGGTGGTGCTTTCACGGCGGCGTCTCTCATCCTGCGCCAGGGCGGCACCGTCGAAGGCCCGACCCAGACGATCCCCCTGATCATCGGTTTCCTGGTCATCGCCGCCGGTGCCTTCGTCGGAGGCGACGTGGTGTTTGCCCTCGGCAACATGGTCAGCCGCCACGCCTTCCGCGGGGCAGGCGTCAAGTGGATCCGCCTGGACACGGGCGACGTGACCGACCTCATGAGCCTGCCCGAGGCGACACCCACCAGGATGCGCGCGGGCATCAACGATCTGGTAGTCGTTCGGATAGCGGACCAGCTGCATGCCCTCCACGCCGTCTGTGCGCACGCCGGTGGCCCCCTCCCTGAGGGCAAGGTCACCCCCGACGGGTGCCTCGAGTGCCCGTGGCACGGCGCGCG
>CAYNGM010000356.1:0-2636 GCA_964396565.1 uncultured Anaerolineaceae bacterium
CCTTGGCAAGGGAACGCGGGTCGTGGAGTTCCACCTCGCCGACCGCAAGGCCTATAGGGCGACGGTGTGCTTAGGGGCGTCGTCCACCACTGACGACCTCGAGGGCGAGCTGACCCCGGCCGCCGCCCCCGCCCCGGATCGAGACGCGATCGAGGCCGCCCTGTCGTCGTTCGTCGGGGTCATCCGCCAGCGACCCCCGGCGTACAGCGCGATCAAGGTCGGTGGGCGGCGGGCGTACGCGATGGCCCGTGCGGGCGAGTCGGTCGAGCTCCGGGAGCGCGAGGTCACCATCCATGACCTGACGCTCGTCGACCTCGACCTGGCGGACCCCGAGCGACCGGTAGCGATCGTCGATGTCGCCTGCTCCGCGGGGACGTACATCAGGGCCCTCGCGCGCGATCTCGGTGAACGGCTGGGGAGTGCCGCATACCTCGGGGCGCTCCGACGGACCGCAGCCGGTCCCTTCAGCGCCGATGAGGCGGTGCCGCTTGACCAGATCCGCGAGGCCGCAGCCGGTGGACCGGACGGCCTTGTCCCGCTGCTGCGACCCATCGACTCGGGCCTGGAGCGCTTCCCGGCCGTGATGCTCACTCCGGCCGAACTCGCGGCCGTGGCTCGTGGTCAATTCGTACGCCCTGCCGCCGGGTTCGACGCGACCGTCGGATCCCAACGCTATCGCCTGTACGCCCCGAGCGGGGTCCTGGCGGCGATCGCGGTCGACGCCGGCTCGGGGCGCCTTGCGCCGGACAAGGTGCTGGTGTCGGCCGAGGTACTTGCCTGATGGACGTCGTCGCGGGCGTCGCGGCGCTCCGGCCGGAGAATGGACCGCTCTTCGCTGTCGTCGGCGTCTTCGATGGCCTGCATCTTGGGCACCTCTACCTTCTCGAGCGGCTCAAGCACGAGGCGGAGACCCGCAGCGCCCGGGCGACCGTCATCACCTTCGACCACCATCCCGATGAGGTCATCACCGGCAGCGCACCGCCACTGCTGATGGACCCGCTGGAGCGTCTGGAGCGACTCGACGCCGCCGGTGTGGAGGTGACGGTCGTCCAGCATTTCGACGAAGTGATCCGCCACACGACTTACGACGCCTTCGTCGGGATGATCCGGGCGGGCGCGGGTCTCGCGGGCTTCCTCATGACCCCGGACGCGGCCTTCGGGTATGAACGAGGGGGTACGCCCGAGACACTCTCTGCGCTCGGGGTCCACGATGGGTTCGAGGTCGTCGTCGTACCGCCGTTCACGCTCGATGGACGCTCAGTCCGCAGCTCTGACGTCCGGGCCGCGATCACCGCTGGCGACCTCGCCACAGCGGCCGCGCTCCTGGGACGTGACGTGACGATCTGCGCGCAGGCGGCCCCGCCGGTGGAGGGCATCGGGACGCCGCTCGCGTTCGCCTGGCCGATGGCGCTCCCGCCGGACGGCGGCTATCCCTGTCGCGTCGGCGCCGATGCCGGGATCGTCCGGATCCGCGACGGGTCCGTCCGACTCGAGGGCCCGTCCGTCCCCCCTGGCCGGGTCACGATCGAGCTCATCTCCGAGGGGTCGCGCTAGAGGCCGGGTTCCCAGAGCGGCTCGGCGACGCCGCGCTCGTGGTTCTCGTAACGCGCCATGACGAACAGGGTGTCTGAGAGGCGGTTGAGATAGGGGAGGACCAGCTCGCCGATCGGCTCCTCATGGCTGAGCTTGATCGTCTCGCGCTCGGCGCGGCGGCAGACGGTCCGGGCGACGTGAAGCGCGGCGGCTCCGGGGGACCCTCCGGGCAGGATGAAGTTCGTCAGGGGTCCAACGATCGCATTGAGTTCGTCGATGGTCCCCTCGAGCCGCTCGACGTGGTGCGGCTGGACGGTCGGGATCCGGGCGCGCCGCGCGTCATCCGACGGCCAGCACAGGTCCGAGCCGAGGTCGAACAGCTCGTTCTGGATCCGGCGCAGCTCGGTCGTGAGACGTCCCGTGAGACCGAGTGCAAGGGCCACGCCGATCGACGAGTTGAGCTCGTCCACCGTCCCGTACGCCGCTACGCGCTCGGAGTCCTTCGGGACGCGGCGTCCACCACCGAGTCCGGTCATCCCGGCATCACCGGTCTTGGTGTAGATCTTGGTCAGTTTCGGCATCGTGCCCTTCAGGGTACGCGTCGGTCGAGGATCGTGCTGTTCCGGCCACCGGCTCGTCCTCGGCGCTCGCCTGGGCCCCGGGTCGGCGTTCGTCCGCACGTCGGGCATCCGGGGTCAGCGTCCGCCTGGGCCCCGGGTCGGCGTTCGTCCACACGTCGGTGTCGTCTGGTTGACGACGATCGCAAGCGAATGGAGGATCGAGCACGTTCACCACCCTCTTTCCGCGTCCTCCTGTCGCCCCGGAGACGCCATCCCATCCGACCAGGGTCCTTCGCGGACACGAAAGTCGGCTGCGAGACGACGATCCGTCCAGCACCATTCCGCTTGTCGGAAATCGTCGTCTTCCAGACGACGCACCAGAACGAGGGACGGGACGGGGCTACCTGACCCCGGCCGAGTTCCTGGCCTCGATCGGGATCGATGTGTAACGGACGTACTGGACGAGTACACCGTTTGACCGATACGCACTGCGGCCCCTATCATTCGCGGGTCATAGATGTGGAAAGACCGTATATCGTCGTG
>CAYNGM010000357.1:0-2624 GCA_964396565.1 uncultured Anaerolineaceae bacterium
CGCCTGGTCGATGCGCTGACGGCCTACGGGCGCCCGATCAAGGTGGTCATGGGCGGCGTGTTCGGCGTCTGGTTCCTGCTCCAGGCCCTGACCGGACTCGGCGTCCTGTGAATAGGGGTCAGTCGCTTGCGTCGCGCTTCTCGGTCTCGGCGAGCCGCTTGCGGTTCGCCTCGCGGGTGCGCATGACGTCGCTCGAGCCGGACATGGTCGGCTTGGGGGTGGGGTTCGGGCGCGGTCGGCTCGCGGATCGGGATTCGGCTCGGGCGGCCATCCGGTTTGCGATCGTCGCCTCGTAGCCCTGGTCGGTCGGCAGGTAGTAGCGTCGATCGATCAAGTCGTCGGGCAGATACTGCTGGACGACATCGGCGCCATCGAAGTCGTGCGGGTAGCGATAGCCGACTCCGATCCCGTGACGCTTCATGAGGTGGTGGGCGGCGTTGCGCAGGTGGAGCGGGACGGGTAGCGAGCCCTTCGACTCGATGTCGGACGCGGCCGCGAAATAGGCGGATCCTGACCGATTCGACTTCGGGGCGGTCGCGATATAGGTGGTCGCCTGGGCGAGGGCGTACTGGGCCTCGGGCAGTCCGACATGGTCGAGCGCCTGAGCGGCGGCGATCGCGACCTGGAGGGCGCGCGGATCGGCGTTCCCGACGTCCTCGGATGCGCTGATGATCAGCCGGCGCGCGATGAACCGCGGATCCTCGCCTGCGGCGATCATCGCGGCCAGCCAGTACAGCGCCGCATCGGGATCGTTGCCGCGCAGGCTCTTGATGAACGCCGACACGGTGTCGTAGTGGCCATCGCCGGCGCGGTCGTAGGCGAGGACACGCTGCTGGGCGGCGGTTTCGACGTCCTCCAGCCGTGGCACGACGTGACCATGTTCGTCGCGCATCCCCTCAGCCTCGGCAAGTGCGACCGCGCCCTCGAGCACGTTCAGCGCCGAGCGAGCGTCACCGCCGGCCAGCCCGACCAGGTGGTCGAAGGCGGCGTCGTCGAGCGCAACCCCGCCGTCGGGGCCGAACTGACCCGCGAGCCCGCGTTCGGTGTCTTCGAGTGCTCGGCGGACAACCGTGGCGACCTCATCATCGGTCAGTGCCTCGAGTCGCCAGACGCGCATCCGCGACAACAGGGCGGCATTGACCTCGAAGTAGGGGTTCTCGGTGGTCGCCCCGATGAGGGTAACGGTCCCGTCCTCGACGTGCGGCAGGAGGGCGTCCTGCTGGGCCTTGTTGAATCGGTGGATCTCGTCGAGGAACAGGACGGTCCGCGTGCCGTGCAGGACGAGGTGCTCCTGGGCCCCGGCGATGGTCGAGCGGACGTCGGCGACACCGGCCATGACGGCGCTGAGCGTCGCGAACTCGGCGCCTATGGCTGCGGCCAGCAGTCGTGCGAGGCTGGTCTTGCCGGTCCCCGGAGGGCCCCACAGGAGCAGGCTGGCCAGGTGGCCGCGGAGGATCCCGCGACGAAGCGGACCCTTCTCACCGACGAGGTGATTCTGGCCCACGAACTCGTCGAGTGTTCGCGGGCGCATGCGGGCCGCGAGGGGCTGGCGCTCGGGTGGTGGCTGGAACAGGGCCTCGGGCCTGGCGCCTCCGGCGCGTGGTCGAGCGGGCATGGCCCGACGATGGTACGCGCGGTCCGAAGCGGCGTCAGTGGTTCAGCGCCGCGTCGGTCGATGTCGCGGCGCGTGAGCCGGTCGCCCGGCGCGTGAGTCGGTCGCCTGGGCGCGTCAGTCGATGTCGCGTCAGCGGATCAGAGCGGACCGATACCTGTGACGGCGACGACCACCCACAGTCCAAGCAGGAATACGACAAGCCCGCCGCCGATGGTCACGATCCGCCGGACATCGCGTGCGACGTAGGCGTACTCCTGGCTGGCCGACATGGCGATCGCACCACCGGTCACCCCGGCTTCGCCCTGCGTCGGACGACGTGAGCGTTCACGACGCTGGCCGCGAGTCTCGACGGCTCTCTCCTCGGCGATGATCTCGGCCTCGAGGGCGGCCGCCCGGGCCTCCTCGGCGGCGGTGAGCCCGCCCGATGTGCTGGCGGCGCTGGCCGTGGTCGTGGCGCCCGAGGCGGGGGAGACGGTCGCCGACGTGGACTTGGCGACGCCGGTCTGCGTGGACGTCGCGTCGGTCGCCGGGCGTGCGCCCTCGGGTCGGCGCTGGAGGGGGGCTCGCTGGCCCGGTCGGGTCGAACTGCCGCGGACTCTCTTGGCCATGTTCCGGGATGGACCTCTGGTGGTGGATCGTTTTGGGTCAGTCGTGGCGTTGTCGCGTGGGTGTGCTTCGCAGGTTTCGGTTTCGTGGTCGGCGATGCGTCGGCGGGGTCGCTGGTCGACGACCATGGCCACCAGCGCGTCAGGATAGCACCGGCACTCGAGCGAGCTGCCGGATCGGTCGCGATGGCCGTCGGCACCGCCCACAGGTTGCGCTGTAGTCAGCTGGGACTCAACTGCAGGCGAGCCAACGCGACAAGGGCCTCGGTAGCACTTGGAGGAGGCTTCGAAGTTGCGCTGGAGTCACCTGCTGCATATCCCGGAACTTCGTGGCCGGTCAACCGGCGCGACACGTGTCGGTGCGGCTGCAGACGAGTCACCCGCGACTGGGGCGGAACTTGTTC
>CAYNGM010000358.1:0-2620 GCA_964396565.1 uncultured Anaerolineaceae bacterium
GGTCGGACCGGAGGAACGCCTCGAAGCCGTTCGTTTCGGCCCGCCGGGCGATGGCCACATGATCGGCGTAGCTCATCCCCTGCTGGGGCTCGGTCATGAGGACGTAGCGCATCGTTCCTCCCGCTGGGCATGACTGGTCGGATGATCCGGGCCCGACTGGCCCGATCGCGCGGGCTTGAGCCGGATGGCCGGGTAGGCGAGGTGGTCCGTGCGACCGATATGGTCAATGTGTGTATGATGGTTCATGCAATGCGAACCATCGAGACGGACACCGAGCGCAAGGACCGTATCATCGCCGACTTCCGTTCGGCGATGTCCGAGCTGCGTTGCGTCGGCAGCGAGCGCCTGTTGCGTTTCGGGGTCAGCATGTCACAGCTCCACGTCATGGCGATGCTCGATCGCCACGGCGAGATGCCGATGAGCAGGCTCGCCGAGGTGATGGACATCTCGCTCTCTAATGCGACCGGGATCATCGATCGGATGGAGGAGCGCGGATTCGTCGAGCGTGTCCGCGTGCCGGACGACCGCCGCGTGGTCATGGTCCACATCAAGGACCACGGCCGACGACTCCTGGACGAGATCGAAGTCCTCCGTGCCGAGACGCTGCGCGGGGTCCTTGATCGACTCGATCCTGGACAGCTCGACGGCGTCGCCCGGGCGACCGCCGACCTGCGCGCCGCACTCGCCGAGGCGGCCGCCACGCCAGGCACGACAGAGCACGATCACACGGCCGGCACGGCCGACCACCACCAACATCATCGGGACGCATCGACCGCGACCCGCCACCAACCCGACCCGCGGAGGCGCTAAGCCCTATCCATGGAATCCATGCCGTTCGACACCGAAACGGAGACCCCGTCACTCGCCGACGACCCGGCCCTGGGGCTCAGCCATCGCGCGAAGATGGAGATCTTCTTCGCGGTCCTGCTCGCGATGTTCCTGTCGGCGCTCGACCAGACCATCGTGGGCGTGGCGCTGCCGACCATCGTGCGCAACCTCGGTGGGGCGGAGCTCTACAACTGGGTCGTCATCTCGTATCTGCTGACTTCGACCATCACGGTCCCGTTCTACGGCAAGCTGTCCGACCTCTACGGGCGCCGACCGATGCTCCTCATCGGGGTCGCCATCTTCCTCGTCGGGTCGGTCCTGTCAGGTCTGTCCCAGGACATGACCCAGCTGATCATCTTCCGGGGCGTCCAGGGGATCGGTGCCGGAGCGCTGTTCCCGACCTCGCTGGCGGTCATCGGCGATCTCTTCACACCCCAGGAGCGGGGCAAGTACCAGGGCTTCATCGGGGCCGTGTTCGGCGTAGCCTCGCTGGTCGGTCCGGCCCTCGGTGGGTTCATCACCGACACGTGGGGCTGGCACTGGATCTTCTTCGTAAACGTCCCGGTCGGCATCGTCAGCATGATCCTCATCGCCCGCCTGCTCCCCACGGTCAAGCGGCCCGACGCCAGCAAGGACCTCGACTTCCTGGGCGCCGGCGTGTTCACGGTCGCGGTCAGTGCCCTGCTGGTCGGGCTCTCGAACAAGGGCTTCGTGGACGCGACCACCAACCAGCTCCACGAGTGGACCGACCCGGTCGTCGGTGGCCTGATCCTCGTCGGAGTCGTCCTGAGCATCGTGTTCCTGGTCATCGAGTCGAAGGCCAAGCAGCCCATCGTGCCGCTCGACCTGTGGCGGATCCGAACCTATGCAGCATCGATCATCGCGGTCGTACTGATCAGCTTCGGCTTCTTCGGGGCGATCATCTTCCTCCCGCGCTGGTTCCAGTTCGTGGCCGGCTCCAGCCCGACCGAATCGGGCTATCAGTCACTGCCGCTGCTGGCCGGCCTGATCATCAGCTCCATCCTGGCCGGCCAGATCGTGTCGCGGACCAGCCGCTACAAGCCGGTGATCCTGACCGGTCTGGCACTGATGACGGTCGGCCTGTGGGCGATGACCCACCTCCACGCCACGACCGACTTGTGGATCCTCTACGGCTGGATGTTCATCACCGGTCTGGGTATCGGCCCGACGATGTCCGTCTTCACCATCGTCGTCCAGAACACGGTGCCGTTCCGTCAACTCGGTGTGGCCACCAGCAACCTCGCCTTCTTCCGGCAGATCGGCGGTTCGGTGGGCCTGGCCATCACGGGCACCATATTCGCCACGACCCTGACCGACGAGATCCCCAACCAGCTGGTGAAGGCCGGCCTCCCGCAACCGCTGGTGGATCAGTTCGCGGCCGGCGGAGCCAGCGCGATGGACCGTCTCGCATCGGCCGGTGGTGGCGACCTTGGTGCCCAGATCCTCGCCGCGGTGCCGGAGCAGGTCCGGTCCATCGTGGAGCCGCTCATCGGGAACATCGTCCTGGCCATCCATGAGGCGTTCACGCTGGCGGTCGACCAGGCGATCCTGCTCGGCGTGTTCACCACTATCGGCGCCTTCATCGTGACGCTCGCGCTCAAGGAGGTCCCGCTCAAGTCGCAGCGCGGACATGAAACGCCGTCGCCCGCCCCTGCACCGGAGGCAACGGCATCGAGACAGCCCGCTCCTGCCTCCACCGGACCTGCGTCGGGGCAGACGGCTCCCGACGGGGGTGCATGACCCGCGCCTCCGCGCCGGGGCGCCGGTCGTG
>CAYNGM010000359.1:0-2307 GCA_964396565.1 uncultured Anaerolineaceae bacterium
GCTCTTGCGTGGCACCCGAACCGAGAGCGACGTGCAAGCCCGGCCCCGTAGCGCGGCATACTGGCCGACCCCCGGGAACCAGCACCCATACCAGTACCCCAGCGACGACGAGAATGCGCCCTGATAGACGTCGTCGCGGGACCACCCATCCAATGACCGCCACGACCGAGACTCGGCCATCGTGACGATGAGCGGGTTCGCCACCGCCGCAACGGAGGGCGCCACCGAGTAGGGCAGCGGCCACGACGCGGCGAGGGTCTGAGTCGTTGCGTTGCTCGTCCGGCGCCGCCCCAACACCCACCACGAGGTGGGGGTGAGTTCACTGACGGCCACGAGGTCACCCATCACTGGGGTGTACGTGTCGATGACCAGCGCGGGCACCTGCTGCCCACCCCCGAGGTCGACCGACACCGACCCGTCAGCGGAGATGCCGACGATCTTGGCGACCGCGGGGCCGTCCTTCGGTTGTCCGTCCTGGAGGTCCCGCAGTCTCACGAGATCTCGCTCAGGTCCGCGGCGACACCGACACCGGAAAGGCCGACACGCGTCTTGACCGCCATCCGGGCCGACCCGGCATCGAGGCTGACTGTCAGCTCCGACAGCACCCGCGCGCCCGAGGGCACTCCGTCGATCGCCAGGGTGACCGTGTCCCCAGCGTCCAGAGCCGGATTCGGCGTCACCGTCGGCTCGACCTGCTGGGCGAAGATCTGCGACCGAGCAAGGATCGTCAGGCCCGCCGCCTGACACGCCTCCGGGGTCCGCAACACCGGGGACGCGAACCTGCGCACCCGGTGGAACCCGGACTGCCACCGCAGCGGGCCATCGGACTGGTAGACGACGGCCGACACCGGCGCCGGCAACGTCGCGTCCGAAGACTCGACCGCCACCGCGTTGTAGACCCCCGTCAAGTCCAGAGCCCGGGCGGCATCCTCGACACACGCCGTCTCGGTGTGCGTGTCCAGCACCCACACCGAAGTGGCTGACCCGTCCGGGACCGGCCGCAACACGAGCCGTCCGATCGGGTCGAACACCGCCTCGGCGGCCATCGCCGTGGCCAGCGACCATACGGCGTCTCCGATGGTGCCGGTCCACACCTGCGACTGGGTCACCGCCTGCGACCCAGTCAGGTCGAGCACCTCGACCCACGGCAGGACCGAGTGCACCATCGCCGCGATCTCACCGGCGATAGACCCACCGGCAGTGGTCACCCACGCACTGGGGAACCGAGTGTCGGCGAGCACCGCGAAGTAGTCGGCGCACCGCAGCTCGAGCGGGCCGTCCAGGGAAGCCATCGTCGGCGTCAGGACCCGCAGCATCCCGACCGGGACCATCTCGGTGTCGCCCTCGCCGTACACGTGCCCGACGGACACGAGCAGGTCCGCTGTCGTCGGCGACAGCAGGTCATCCGCGGTGTCGGGCATCCGGTCGATGTCGGCACACGCGACGGTCCCGGCGCGACGCACCCGCGACCCCTCATCGACGCGGATGCTGCCGCCGGTGACCCGCAGCGACACACCCGTTGGGGCACCCTGCGTCCACACGTCGGCAGTGACCAGCATCGTGCGGGACGACCGGCATGCCGCATCCCAGCGGCCTGAGACGGGCCACACGGCTACCAGGCCCCCCGGGCCATGTCGAGCCACGTCTTGCCGGCGATGTTGAGCGCTGTCCACGTCTTGCCGGCGGCGTTCGCCGCGTCCCACGAGGCGGTCGGGTCGCCGTAGATGCCGCCAACAGGTGGGTCGGTCTCGATGCAGGACAGGGTCCAGTCCTCCCACGCGCCGACATCGGCGGGGTCGGTGCCGGTGGCGGGCCGGTAGGGCACGAAGTTCGCGGACTGCAGGTCGCCGATGTCGACGTAGACCCATGGCTGCCGGATGCCGGGGATGCGCAATAGGACCGTGCCGGCCTGGTCGCACACCTGCTCAAGGAGGTCCGCGGCAGTGAAGGTCCGGGTGCGCAGGTGGAGTTGGAACTCGTTGCCTTTGCGGGTGTCGCCGATCACGACGGCGTTGCGGCGCCCGCGGGGGCGCATGACCGTGCGGGGGCGCGGCCGGGAGACGGGCGGCTTGGAGACCAAGGTGACCGGGATGCGATAAGACGGCAGCCCAGGAACGGTGACGTAGGGCACCGACACTGGCAGGGAGATAGCGGCCGAGGTGACCGGTGCGCCGCCCGACAAAGCCGTGTAGGTGACGGACTGCAGGAACGGCGCCTCGTCGTCCAAGACCGCGCCGACGCCACCAGAGATGGTGACCGACCCGTCGCCGCCTGACGCGCCGCGGACCTGCCAGCGGGTGCCGTCCG
>CAYNGM010000359.1:2317-2618 GCA_964396565.1 uncultured Anaerolineaceae bacterium
CGGGTGGACGCGATAGACCGCGAGGGGACCATCGGCAGCCCATGCGGTGAGGGTGACCGAGATCCTGTCGGGGTTCGTCATCAACGCCACTGCGATGGCAGCCATCAGTTCACCCCCCCGTAGTGCCGTTCGCGGACCTCGGACGCGAGTTCCTGCTTGACGACGGCCCGGATCTGCGACGGTCCCCACGGAGTGTCCAGCGTGCCGGCGATCTCGACGCCGAGTAGTGACGGGCCGGAGCTGCTGCCGGCGCCGAGCAGTTGCCCGGTGCGTTCCCAGATGGCCAGGGATCGGGCGCGGC
>CAYNGM010000360.1:0-2617 GCA_964396565.1 uncultured Anaerolineaceae bacterium
ACCGTGCGCATGCCGGCACTTGGCTACGAGTTCGAGGAGTATCTCCACGGGCCGATCCTGATGACCGATCCCGATCTGGGTGGGATCTTCTTCATCACCGAGGACCCGCTCGACAAGGCGCGGATGCTGACCCTGGCGGACTGCCACGGCGAGCTCTCGGGTCACACCTACCGGATCATCAGCGACCCGACCGTCGACGGCGTCGGGACGCTGGTCCTGAACGCGACGGGTCGGGGATACACGGAGCCGTTCGAGACCGTCATCGTGCCCCAGGCGATCGGTGCCCGGATCCCGGGGCTCCTCGATCTGCCCGACGGCGATGTGCTCTTCCACTTCTTCGCCGACCGACTGTCCACGAAGCAGGAGGGGTCCGGATCGCCGGCCTGAGAAGGTCACGGCGGCTTGCCGGACAACGCTGGCGCAACGCTGAACCCCCTCGCCTCAGCCGTCTCCAGCACGCTGCCCGGCGCCGATGCGGCGCCGAAGCCAGATCTCGAACTCCACGTTACCCAGCACGGCGCCGGGACCAGCCGTGTTCCAGGCGGCGGAGTAGCCTGCCAGGGTCGGCAGGACCCATCCCTCCGGAGCGGGCGTCCCTGAACTCGAGGCGACGAGTCGATCAAGGTCGATCGGGACCAGCGACCCAGGTCGGCCGGTCACCGCAAGCCAGGTCGCGGCGATCTCGCCAAGGGTCATGACCCGTGGCCCGGCCACCTCCGGGGCGTCGCCGATGGGCGGTCCCAGTGCCACGTTCACGAGCGCTTCCGCGGCGTCACGCTCATCGACCGGCTGGAAGCGCAGATCGGCGATGAGCGGACTGGGCACGGGGAGGCTCGCGGCCGATGCCACCAGGCGTTCCACGAACGAGTGGAACTGGGCGACCCGGACGATGCTCCACGGCACGCCGGCTTGGCGCACCTCCGCCTCGATGGCGAGCTTCGACGAGTAGAACGGCAGCGGGATGCGGTCACAGCCGATGATCGAGATGACCACGACGTGCCGGACGTGGGCGTCCTCAGCTGCCGCCAGGAGCCTGCGCGTCGCGAGCACGTCCGCCGCTCCATCGCCCTTGCCACTGGCGAGATGGATTATCGCGTCCGCCCCGGCCACGGCCGCGCCGAGGTCGTCGCGGCCAAGGTCAGCGGTACGCCACTCGTGGGTCGCCGGCAGGTCCGTCGGCCGGGCCCGCCGACTGATCGCGCACGTGGTGATCCCTGCACGAGCATCCAGCGCGGCCATGACCTGGCGTCCCAACGTGCCGGTCGCCCCGGTCACGGCCACGGTCCGTTCGACTCCCATGGTCGAGCACCTCCGGCACAACGGTACTCCGGGTCATGGACAGGGCCCTGTCGGCCGTGCTGACGTGGTCGGACCGCCTTCTTGGGTATCCTCGACTACACAGCGAAGGAGCGATGACACGCCACCATGAGCCAGACCACCGGGCGCCCCCGCCGCGCCGCCGACCTCCTCGTCGAATGCCTCGAGGCCGAGGGCTGCTCCACCGTCTTCTCGGTCCCCGGCGAGGAGACGATGGACATCCTCGATGCGCTCGCGGAACACCCGGCGGTCCGCCACGTCACGACACGCCACGAGCAGGGTGCGGCGTTCATGGCCGATGTCCATGGTCGACTGACCGGCCGTGCCGCGGTCGCCATGGCGACCCTTGGCCCCGGTGCCACCAACCTCGTGACCGGCATCGCCGACGCCTACCTTGACCGTGCCCCGATGGTCGCCATCACCGGTCAGGCGTCATCGGCCAAGCTCCACAAGGAGGCCCACCAGGTCGTCGACATCGTCCGGATGATGGAGCCGGTCACAAAGTGGAATACCCGGGTGGAGCGGACCGCAGCCATCCCGGAGATCGTCCGCAAGGCGTTCCGGGTGGCGACCCAGGAGAAGCCGGGGCCCACCCACATCGAGCTTCCCGAGGACCTCTCGGCGATGGAGGTCCCTTCGCCTGCTGCAGGCGGACCGGTCCCGCTTGTGCCCGGACGGACCTACTTTCCCGAACCGACCGATGAGGCCATCGCTGCCGCGACCGCGCTGATCAGCGTCTCACAGCGACCGCTGGTCCTGGCCGGCAACGGGGTCCTGCGTCGCGGTGCGGCCGATGCCCTGCGCGCCTTCGCCCGCGGCCTTCACGTTCCGGTGGCCGCCACGTTCATGGGCAAGGGCGCCATCGACGATCGCTCGCACCTGTCGCTGATGGCCGTGGGGCTTCAGGCACGCGACCACGTGCTGACCGGTTTCGACCGGGCCGACCTTGTGATCTGCGTCGGCTACGACCTGGTCGAGTACGCACCGTCGGCGTGGAACGGAGATGGGACCAAGCGGATCGTCCACATCGATACCCAGCCGGCCGAAGTCGATGCCGGATATCGGCCGGACGTCGAGCTTGTCGGTGACATCGGCGGGTCGCTCAAGCGCCTCCTCGCCGCAGTCCTGCCGCACGGGATCGGTGGCCGCGACGCCGGCGAGCGTCACGAGAGCAAGGAGATCCTGGTCCATGCCGACCTGCGCACCGAGTTGCTCCGCGAGCTGACCGAACACGAGGATCGTGACGCGTGGCCGATCACCCCGCAGCGGGCCATCGCGGACCTGCGCCGCGCCCTCGCTC
>CAYNGM010000361.1:0-2611 GCA_964396565.1 uncultured Anaerolineaceae bacterium
GGTCCTTGGGCTGGCACCCCAGACCGTCGAGCCCGGGCACCGTCCCTCGCGGACGGACTCGTTCGGGTTGAGCGCGCGCGAGCGCGAGGTCCTGGCGCAGATCGCTCGTGGCCGCACCAACCGGGAGATCGGGGAGCGCCTGTTCATCAGCCAGAAGACCGTGGGCGTCCACGTCGGGAACATCCTCAGCAAGCTCGGGGTATCGGGCCGGGTGGAGGCGGCGACCGTGGCCATCCGGCTTGGACTTACCGAACGCACGCCCGCCACCGGACGTGCCGTGAGTACCGGACACAAAACGAGACCCGGAGGGAGGTCTCCGGGTCTCGAATGAGGACGGTCGTCGGATCGGACGGGCTCCGATCGACGATCGGCGCTAGAGGAAGTCGGGTCGGATCACCAGCGCCGGCCGGCCACCAGGGTCAGGGCGATCGCGAGGAGCGGTCCCAGGACGGTGGCGACGCGCCAGATGCGGGTGCTTAGGTCGGTTCGCATGTGAGGTCGGTCGGCTCCGGTGGACTCGGGTGCAGTGCGTCGAGTGACGAGCCGCAGCAGCGAGGGCAACGGAGACTAGTCCCGCGATGGTCCCGGGACAATCCTGACGATGGTACCGGTGGGTACCATGACCGTCGTACCGGGCGGTGACGGCCGGCACCACCACGCGACTGCCGACCCGCGCCGAACGCGGTAGATTCGGACGTGATAAACGCCGCCGGTCGATCTGTCACTGCGACCGTGGCCTGAACCTGAGGTCCCTTAGTCCGATGCGCCTGGCTCGTCCGCTTGCCCTGTTCGCCGTCGTCGCCCTCGTCGGCGCCTGCACCTCGTTCGATCCCAGCTGGACGTTCGCGCCATCCCCGTCGGCGACGCCGATCGCCAGTGGTGCCGCGCCGAGCGGTGGAGCTGGCGGATCGGCAGCGCCCCCGTCTGCGGCAGCGAGTGGTGAGCCCGGCGGCTCGGCCGCGCCGCCGTCCGGTGGCGGCCCGACCGTGGACCTGACCGCGGTGAACATCGCGTTCGACCCGACGACGCTCGAGGCTCCGGCGAACACCGCGTTCACGCTTGCTTTCCAGAACAACGACAACGGCGTCCCGCACGATGTCGCCATCAAGGATGGTGGTGGGGCGGTCGTGTTCGGTGGCGAGATCTTCAACGGCGTGGACAAGCGTGATTACGCCGTTCCGGCGCTGGCTGCGGGTACCTACACCTTCGTCTGCACGGTCCACCCGAACATGACCGGGACCCTGACCGTCCAGTGACGCGGTGGCGCTGCCGGTAAACCGCTCGGCCAGATGACGCCGCGCGGCGAGCAGCTCTGCTACACCGACGCCTACCGGTGTTCGGTCACCGCACGGGTGCGCCATGTCGAGATCGGCGATGCGGTCGCGCTCGTCCTCGATCGGACGGTCTTCTATCCCGGTGGCGGCGGTCAGCCTTCCGATCGAGGTTTGCTGCTGCGTGCGGCGGATGGTCGGACGTGGACCGTCCGGTCGGCCCGCAAGCATGACGGCGAGATCGTCCATGAACTGGCGGCTGATGACGGCGATCCGCCATCTGTGGGCGACGCGCTGGAGGTGGACCTCGACTGGGCGCGTCGACTCGCCCTGATGCGGACCCACACCGCGCTTCATGCGCTGTGTGGCGTGGTCTGGCGCGATCACGGCGCTCTCGTCACCGGCGGCAACATGGAGCCAGGCTCCGGGCGCATGGACTTCGAGTTCGAGACGATGTCGGGCGACCTCGTCGATGGCATCGAGGCGACGGTCAACGAAGAGCTGGCACGGGAGCGTGACGTCCGGGTCGCCGTCCTGCCGCGTGAGGAGGCATTCGCCATCCCCGATCTCATCAGGACGAAGGTCAACCTTCTGCCGCCTGGGATCGAGGAGATCAGGACGATCGAGATCGTCGGACTCGATCTCCAGGCCGATGGTGGGACGCATGTCGCGAACACCCGCGAAGTCGGTCGGATAAGGGTCACCGGCTACGAGTCGAAGGGTCGCATCAACAAGCGGATCAGGATCGTCCTCGACGACCCGGCGCCAGCCTGATGGCCGCCCCGGGATCACGTCTCGACACACCGGCGCTGCGCGATGTCAGCGATCGTGGTATCGCCTTTCGTGTCGTAAGGACGGAGCGAGCCAGGACGGCGCAGGAGGCGGCCGATCTCCAGGGGCTCCCGCTCGGTGCGCTTCTCCGGACCATCGTGGTGCGGCGCGCCGAGGACGACTACCTGTTCGTGGTGGTGCCGGCCGGTCGACGCTTCGACTGGCCCCGTCTGCGCCAGCATCTCGGCGTACGCCGACTGACGCTGCCCGATGCCGAGGAGGCGCGGGAGGTGACCGGATACGAGCGCTACACCATCACCCCGTTCGGGGCGTCACGGGCATGGCCGGTCATCGCGGACGCGGCCATCCTGGGGGAGTCGGTCGTGTCCATCGGTGGCGGTGGGTTCGGGATCAGTCTGCACCTTTCCCCGGCGGAACTGGTGCGGGTACTCGACGCGGATGTGGTGGACGTCAGCGACCCGGAGACATCCGCGCCGGACACCTGAACCGCCCGAAGCGCCCCCCGCCCTCGGCGGTGTCATCCGGTTCGGTTGACGACGCCTCCGGGA
>CAYNGM010000362.1:0-2611 GCA_964396565.1 uncultured Anaerolineaceae bacterium
CGCGGACACGGCAAGACCGACGAGGATCCCGACGAGGCCCCCAAGGAGGGAGAGGGTCAGAGCCTCGACGAGGAACTGGGCGAGGATGTCGCGCTGGCGCGCCCCGATGGCCTTGCGGATGCCGATCTCGCGCGTCCGCTCGCGGACGGAGACGAGCATGATGTTCATGATCCCGATGCCGCCCACGACGAGCGAGATCGAGGCGATCCCGCCCAGCAGGAGCGAGAGCGTCCCGCTGATCGACTGTGCGGTCTCAAGGAGCTGGGTCTGGTCGAAGACATTGAAGTCGTCGTCGTCGCCGTTGGCGAGCCCGTGGCGTTCGCGGAGCAGCGCGGTCACGTCGATCTTCACGGTGTCGATCGCAGCGGCGTCCGTGGCGCTCACCCCGATGGTCCGCAGGCTGTCCCCGCCCACGAAGTACTTCTGCACTGCTCCCACCGGGACGAGCACCTGGTCGTCGGGATCCTGGAAGCCCGATCCGCCCTTCGGCTGAAGAATGCCGATGACGGTGAACGGCAGTCCGGCGATGGAGATCTCGCTCCCGACGTCCTCGGCGGTGAACCCGAGGTCGTCCGCGGTGCTCTTGCCGAGGACGGCAACGCGCAGGCCCTTGTCGACCGCGACGTCGGTCAGGGAGGTCCCCTGCCAGACCTGATAGGCGCGGACACTGGGGTAGGCGATGGTCGTGCCCAGGACCGTCGTGTCGGAGGTCTTGTCGCCGAACCCTACGGTCTGGCTCGTCGAGACCTCGGGAGCGACCGCGGCGACCCCATCGAGAGTTGCGATCGCTCTCGCATCCTCGAGGGTCAGCGTGGTGGATCCGTCGCTCGACGGCGCCGTCGGGCTGATCGTCAGCAGGTTCGTGCCGAGGCTGCTCAGCCGACTGGTGATGTTGGAGGTCGTGCCCTGACCGACGCCGACAAGGGCGACGACCGACGCGACGCCGATGACCACGCCGAGCATGGTCAGGGCCGCGCGCAGTGGACTCGTGCGCAGACGGGCCAGGGCGAGCCGCAGCAGCTCGAGGAGGTTCATGCGGCCACCGGCGTAGATGTGTCGCTCGCGATCCGGCCATCCCGGATGTGGATCTGGCGATCCGCCGCGGCCGCGACCTCTGGATCGTGCGTGATGAGGACGATCGTCCGACCGGTGGCATGGAGCTCGCGGAAGAGGGCGAGGACCTCGGTGCCGGTGTGGCTGTCGAGGTTGCCAGTCGGCTCGTCGGCGAGGATGAGCGACGGCTCGGTGACGATCGCGCGCGCGACCGCGACCCGCTGCTGCTGACCGCCGGACAGTTCGCTCGGTTCGTGCCCGGCGCGGTCGCCGAGTCCGAGGCGCTCGAGGGCGGTCGTCGCCCGACGGAGGCGCTCGGACTTGCGGACCCCCTGGTACAGGAGGGGCGTCGCGACGTTTTCGATGGCCGTCGTCCGGGGCAGCAGGTTGTACGACTGGAACACGAACCCGATGGCCCGGCTTCGGAGGGCCGCAAGCCCGTCGTCGTCCTGCGAGCCGACGTCGTTTCCGGCCAGGACGTACGTGCCAGACGTCGGGCGGTCCAGGCAGCCGATGATGTTCATCATCGTGCTCTTCCCGGAACCTGACGGTCCGACGATCGCCACGAATTCACCCGGGTAGATGTCCAGGTCGATGCCGGCGAGGGCAGGTACCTGGACGTGGCCCATGTCGTAGACGCGGGTCGCCCCGCGCAGGGAGATGATCGGCGCGTCCACCGTCAGTTCCCGTTCCCTTGGCGGAACTGCCGAGCGCCGCCACCCGGGAACGCCCCACCTCCGACGACCACGCCGCCCGGGGCGCCGAACCCGCCGTTCGCGGTCGTCGTCTGGAGCAGTTCGGCGGCGGTTCCAGTCACGACCGGCGTGCCCTCGGTGAGACCCGAGGTGATCTCGGCGAGTGAGTCCGTCACGAGCCCGACCTGGACCGGGGTGTTCACCGGCGTACCATCCGCGCTGAGCGTCCGGACCGAGTAGTCGCCGTCCTGGCCGCGCAGCGCCGCTGCCGGGACCGCCAGCACGTTCGAAGCGCTCGCGACCGTGATCGTCACGTCAGCGCTCATCCCGGAGCGCGCCATCGCCGGTACGGCGTCGAGGGTCACCGTGACGGGATACGACACGACGCTTGAACCGCTCGAAGCCTCGGGCGAGATCGTCGTGACCTTGCCCGTGACGGTGGCATCGATCGCACTCAGTTCGACCGTCGCCTCCTGGCCGAGCTTGACGGAGGCGACGTCGCTCTCGACGACGTCGGTCGTTACGGCGAACGTCGGCGAATCGATCACGACGGCCGCACCGGCGGGCGCATCGGCGCCGGCAGACAGGTTGACCTCGGTCACGACACCGGCGACAGGGGCCGTCAGGGTAGCGGACCTGATCTGGATCTCGAGATCCTTGACGGCGGTCTCCGCCTGATCCAGTTGGTTGAGGGCGCTGTAGCGGGCGATCTTTGCCTGGCGCTTCGCGGCCGTCGTGCTCGCGTTATCGAGCTGGTCGTCCGCGGCCCGCATGCTCACCTGCGCGGACTTGAGGTCGTTCCTCGCGCGAGCGAGGTCGTCTTTGAGGTCCGTCGTGTCGGCGGTCGCCAGGACGTCACCCTC
>CAYNGM010000363.1:0-2603 GCA_964396565.1 uncultured Anaerolineaceae bacterium
TGAGGTCGAGGGCCATCTCGCGCGGCTCGCCACCCACCGCGGGTGTCGGGTGCAGCCGCTCGGCCAGGGCGAGAAGTCCGATGTCCTCGTGGTCGCGGCCGCGCTCGCCGGCGCTGTCGCGGATCCTGCCCTCGATCTCGGTGGCCAGGTGCTGGACCGTACGCAGGGTCAGTACGCGTGGCTCAGGGGCGATCCGCAGCTCCTCGCAGACCGGGCCCAGACGCTCGCGGATGGAGGCCACCACGACGTCATGCTCCTCGCGATCCTTCTCGGAGGCGAGCAACCGGCGCGCGAGTTCGGCATCGGCTGCATCGTCCGCACCCCGCCCGATCGAGCCGGCGATCGCGACAGTCCGGAACGACCGGCCGTCCACCCGGATCAGACGCTCTGGCGTGGCACCCAGGAACGTCCGGCGAGCACGTCTGAAGGCGAAGATCGTGCTCTCAGGTGCGCCCGCTGCCAGCCGGCGGAGCGCGTTCTCGACATCAAGGTCGGCAGGCGACGCAAGGACGACACGTCGCGCCAGCACGACCTTGTCGATGCGCCCGCGACCGACCGCACCGGCGAACAGCCCGACGGTGCGCCGCCAGGTGGCCTCGTCGGGCCGCGTCTCCACGACCTGCAGCGTGTTCGCCACGGGACGGGCAACGAGGCCCCCGCGCGCGGGTGCCAGCGCCGTGGCGCGAGCCAGGATGCGTTCGAAGCGGCGTCGACCCGGTCCGTTGGCGGCATCACCGGTCGTGGTGGTGATCCAGTGGCGGCCGCGCGTCCACGAAGCGATCCACTCCGGGAGGACGAGCGAACTCGCCCCGAACGGCGCCCAGGCATCGTCCGGCGAGGGTGTCCGACCGCTGAAACCAAGCCCGCCAAGGAGTACCGGTCCGACGCCGCGCGGGAGCTTCTCGCGCCGGTCCGCGTCGGCTCCCAGGTCGGCTCCCATGTCGGCAGCCAGGTCGGCTCCCATGCCGGCCGCAACCGCTCGCCACCCGTCATCCGCCGTTACGAACCGTTCCGAGCCATCGGCCTCTGTCGCCCATGCCCGCCCGACCCCCACGAGCGCAAACTCCTCGCTGGGTCGAAGCCACAGCGCCGCCTCCAGCCCCGCCTCCACTGCCGCGGCGTAGATGGCGATCGGATCGAAGGCATCGACTTCCTCGGTCCGCGCTCGAAGCGTCGAGTCGGTCGCTTCACCGACGACGGTCATCGTGGCGCCTCGGGAAACGTCCCTGGTGACACCGGTGACGGAACGGACATCACCCGGGCCTCGGGTACGCCGACGCTGCGCAGGAGCATCGCCCGCAGTGCCGGGAACGCGTCCTCCAGACGTCCCGGTCGATCGGCCAGCAGCCAGCGGCCCACGACCTCATTGAGGGCCCCGAACCAGGCGATGCTCGTGATACGCGTGTCGATCGGTCCGATGACGCCCTCGGCGACGGCCTGGTCGAGGTATCCGGCGATGAGCCGCGCGAAGCGCTCGTGGAGCTCGTTCGCCTCGATCTGGAAGACCCGCCCCGCGCCGATGACGTCGAGGAACAGCAGGCGAGCCATCGTGCGGTGCCCGGCGAACGTGGCGAGGACGGTGTGGATGGCGATCTCGGCCTGGGTGATCGGATCCGACTCCGTCCCGACCTCACGCTCGACCTTGGCGACGAGCTTGTCGGCCGTCGTGCGCATGAGCTCGCGAAAGATCGATTCCTTGGTCGGGAAATGGAAATAGACACCGCCCTTGGAGGTCTCGGCCGCCGACGCGATGTCGTCCATCGAGGCGTCCCGATAGCCGCGCCCGGCGAACGTCGTCATCGCGGCGTCCAGGATCCGCTCGCGACGGTTGCGCCCCTGTTCTGCCGGGTCCGTCCTGGTGTCTCTGGTCACGTCGTCGTCCCTGCGTCCTGGTGAGTCGGTCCTGGTAGGTCGGTCTTCTGCGGGGTCGGTCTTCTGCGGGGTCGGCCGTCCGCGGGGTCTGCCTTCTGCGACCGACCGACTGGTCGGTCGGTCCACGCGAACGCTACACGATGGACGCCAGCTGCGCACGGCGCCGGGCGTTGCCGCCGCCGGCTGCACATCGGCCGTCGCCTTGGCGTGGCTCGGCCCGGGTCCTCGACCCACCGGGTGGGCGAACGGACGGCGGAGCCGCTAACGACCTCCGCATGTGTCGGTCGGGACGCCGTTCGGTCGTCATCCGGTCCACCCGGTGGGCCATTCGACCCAGGAAAGGGTTCAGACGGGGCGCGGCCCGTGATCCCGGACGGTTCGGCGGTCCGTTCACCCATGGGGTGGCACGCGATCGGACACATCGGCCTGGTTCTCAGCCGCGACACCGCGCCGGTCTTCTGCACGACCACCCTCGAGCAGCTCGAGGAGTTCATCGCGCCGACTTGGGGGCGCTCACAGATGGCGCGACGTACGCCAGGTCTCGGTCGGCGGTTCTCGACCTATCGTTTCGAGGTTGCCGAGCTGTCCGGGGCGATCGACGACCTCCTCGCGGATCGCGCCATGACCGACCCGATGATGGCGATGTCCGCTCACATCCGCTCGACGTCGGGCTCTGCTCGCGCTGCCGCCCCCATCAGGAGCGTCGTCACTCGCGGATCGTCGATACCGGC
>CAYNGM010000364.1:0-2587 GCA_964396565.1 uncultured Anaerolineaceae bacterium
GCTCGGGTCGGATCATCAACATCACATCGGTCTCCGGGCAGGCCGGTCAGATGGGCCAGGCGAACTACTCATCGGCCAAGGCCGGCCTGATCGGCCTGACCAAGGCCACCGCTCGTGAGCTCGCGTCGCGCTCCATCACGGTGAATGCAGTCGCCCCGGGCTTCGTGTTGACCGAGCTGACGCAGGACCTCGCCCAGGAATGGCAGGACCGGATCACAGAGCAGACACCGCTCGGACGGTTCGGGACACCCGAGGAGATCGCCAACGCGGTCGCGTTCCTGGCCAGCGACGAGGCCTCGTACATCACCGGCCAGGTCCTGGCCGTGGACGGTGGCCTGGTGATGATGTAGGTCCGCCGATTCAGCGGCGGAACGCATCTCGTCAGGATGGCTGTACCGTACGCGGTCCGGGTCGCGGATGGCGACCGGGCGTCCGTGCTCGCTGGCCGCCACCCCAGATGGAAGGACCTTGATGCCCCTCGAAGGCGACTCGCGTAGGCCTGACCGTCACGGCCATGGAGTCCGACTCACCCTGCTGATCGGCGCTCCCCTGGCATTGGCCTTGCTCGTCGTGGCGTGTGCCTCGACCACGCCGACCGTCCCACCGCCCGTGGTCGTGGCGTCGCCGACACCCCCACCGACGCCCACGGCGACCACCACTCCTGCGGTCAGCCCCACACCGATCTCGACGCCCACGCCGACCGTCGCGGCATCACTGGTTCCCGCGGCCCTGACCGGGGTGCTCGTCGAGCCGGAGAGGGCAGATCGGTTGCCCCTGGCGGTCATGCTCGATGACAACCGGGTAGCCCGACCGCAGTCCGGCTTCAATGCCGCCTCTCTCGTATACCAGGCTCCGGCGGACGGTTTCGAGACGCGCTACATGCTGGTCTTCGGCGAGGGCGACAGCCCGGACATCGGACCGGTACGAAGCGCCCGGTTCTATCTCGTCCAGTGGGCCCAGGAGGTCAAGGCCGCCATCGCCCACTATGGCGGCGACCGTCGGACCAGGGCGTACATACGCAGCCACCCCAGTCAGTTCACCGACGTCGATGGCATGGCTCGCGGCAACAAGGCATACCATCGGATCAAGAGCAGGAAGGCCCCCCATAACGCCTAGACCTCGACCGCTGCGTTGCGGCGGATGGCACTCAAGCTTGGTGGGCCGGAGACGATGGGCGGGAACCTCCATCGACGCCCGTTCCGTGATCCGATACCACTCGCGCTGCGACCCGACGGACAGTCGATCCGGATCCCCTACCGGACGAATACGATCACCTATGCCTACGATCCTTCGACCGACCAGTACCTGCGGTCCATCAACGGCAAGCCTCACGTCGATCCCGCGGACGATCGACGGGTCACGACCAGCAACATCGTCGTGCTGTTCCAGAAGTTCCGCATCGACACGAAGATCGAACCCGGGCATTCCCGGCCGGACATCACATCGCTCGGGAAAGGCAAGGCCTGGATCTTCGCCGAGGGTCGACGGATCACCGGCACATGGTCCAAGGCGTCCGATACGGCACCGACCCGATTCCTTGATCCCGATGGGAACGAGATCGCCCTGGTCCGGGGCAGGACGTTCATCCAGGTGGTGCCACCCGGGACGAAGGTAGTCGTCAAGGGAGGCTCCTGACGGATCGCTGCATGACCTGGTCCTGAGCCCGGTCAGGCCCCTGACGGCGGGGGGGATGGCCAGGGATTAGGTGCTAGACTGCGCCCGCATTGGAAGCTGATCGAAGGTACCCGTCGCGGGCGCGGCCCCGCTCCTCGTCCATCGCAGCCGTCCTGTCGTTCCTTTGGCCGGGTCTTGGCCATGGCTATGTCGGACGCCGTCGCGCCGCCCTCCTGTTCGCCATTCCCGCACTGCTCGCCGTCTCGGCGCTCCTGCTCGAGGCGGTCGGCGGCATCGAGCAATTGGCGGCGCTCCTGCTTACGCCATCCTCGGCTCTTACGGTCCTCATCCTCATCCTCCTCCTCGGGCTGTGGCGGATCATCGCGATCATCGACTCGGCGTGGGCGCCGCGGACGCGTCGGACACGGCTGAGCGCGAGCCTGGTGATAGGGCTCAGTGCCATCGTATTCGCGACTCATGCGTGGGCCGGGTACGTCGCCTGGGCGTTCTACGACGCAGGCACCCGGATCTTCGTGGCCGACAACAGTCCCGATGCCAGCTCTGGACCTGGTTCGTTCGCGCCGGGTGCGAGTGACGATCCAGTGGATGACTACCTGGCGACACCGCTGGCGACTCCCGAGACCATGACCGATCGCATCAACATCCTGTTCACGGGCATGGATACCGAGGCGACCAGGCAGAACGAACTGACCGATTCCCTGCTGGTGATCAGCATCGACCCGGTGACTTCGGATGTCGCGATGATCAGCTTTCCACGCGACATCTCGAACTTCCCGCTGTTCGATGGTCGGACGTACTCAGGCAAGATCAACAGCCTGATGCACTGGGCGAAGACCCACCCCAAGGAGTTCCCGGATGGGGCCTTCCCGACCCTGGTCAAGGAGCTCGGTTTCCTCCTGGGTGCACCGATCCACTACTACGCGGCGCTGGATCTCGCCGCCGTCCAGGCCGA
>CAYNGM010000365.1:0-2585 GCA_964396565.1 uncultured Anaerolineaceae bacterium
GGTCTCGAGGCAGCGGCCGCGCTGGGGATCGTGCCGGAGCGTGTGTGCAAGACGCTCGTAACGGTCGCCGACGAGGATCTGGTCGCCGCCGTGCTGCCGGTGGATCGCCGGCTCGACCTCAAGGCACTCGCAGCCGCAGTCGGCGCCAGGCGGGCCGAGATCGCCCTGCCCACGGTCGCCGAGCGCGCCAGTGGGTCGGTCGTGGGCGGTATCAGTCCGCTCGCGCCGCGTCGTCCGTGGTCGGTGGTCGTGGATGCTGCTGCGCTGGTCCATCCGACGGTCATGATCAGCGCCGGTAGGCGTGGTCTCCAGATCGAACTCGCACCGGCCGACCTGGTGAGGCTCACGAGCGCGATCGTGGCGGCCATCGGGCGGAAGGGCTGATCGCGGACCGAGTGGGCTGATCCGGGGGCGAGTGTCAGTTCGCCGCACCGTCCCGCCCTCGCGCGGGGCAAGGAAGCGGTGCGGCGGTGCACCGTTTCGGAACCCTCCGGAAGCGGACCGGGGGGTCGAGTGGCATACTCCTGCGAACGCCCCCCAGGCGATCCGTCACCCGATAGACAGGCACAACCGAACAACGCCGCCCCCCACGGCAGGATCCTGTCACGTTCGTCGGGTGTCACGACTCGACGGCTCATGGACCGGCTCACCCGGTCTGTACCGCGCCCGGAAACACATCTCGGATCCGGGCTGGGAAGTCCGTCCGCGTCGTCATCTCACCTGCCCCTGGCGGCCCCATCACACCGTCATCGCGCCCCGTCGCGATGTTCCGGCAGGGAGGAGGCAAGTCGTTTGCCTGTTCAAGATCACGGCGCCCAGCGGGCGTCCCTCAGACGATCCCTTCGGGTGACCGCGTTCACCCTCGTTGCGGCACTTGCGGTCGCGCTCGGAGCGGCGGCTCATCCGTCGCCGGCGGCAGCGGCATCATCGATCAAGGTCGTGATCGTCGTCGGGCCAGTGGGGTCCAGCACCGCCAGCTACATCTCCAGCGCCAAGCGCTACGCGACCCTCGCCCGCGGCTACGGAGCGAAGGTGACCGAGATCTACAGCCCCAACGCCACCTGGACCAAGGTCAAGGCGGCCCTCCAGGGGGCGAACCTGCTGATCTACCTCGGTCATGGCAACGGGTGGCCCAGCCCCTACGGTCCCTTCCAGAAGTTGACCAAGGATGGCTTGGGGTTGAACCGGGTCGCCGGGGCCGGCAACAGCAACACCAAGTACTGGGGCGAGTACTACATCGATCGCGACATCCAGATGGCCAAGAACGCGATCGTGATCCTCAACCGCCTGTGCTACGCG
Organism: uncultured Anaerolineaceae bacterium; assembly: GCA_964396565.1. Taxonomy (GTDB): domain Bacteria; phylum Chloroflexota; class Limnocylindria; order Limnocylindrales; family CSP1-4; genus SPCO01. The sequence continues at coordinate 1,300 of CAYNGM010000365.1, forward strand.
TCGGGCAACTCGGAGTGGGGATCCGCCAATCCCACCAAGTCGACGGCGATCAAGCGCGTCGACAACTTCGGTGCCGGCTTCCTGCGTGCCGGCGCCAAGGCGGTCTACGCCGAGGCCATCGAGGACGTGTCGAGCACGATCCGCCTGCTGTTCACGAGCGATCGCACCACGGACTCCATCTTCATGGCTCACCCGGCGGCGAGCGGCGCTCGCGACTTCTACTTCTGGTCGAGTCGGACGTCCGGATATCGGGCGCACATGGATCCGCCCAAGTCGGGCAAGTACTGGCGATCACTCATCGGGGTGTCGCTCAAGGCCTCAACCTGGAGGAGTGCTGCCTCTCCATCGACGATCACGGCGGTGTCTGATCTCGTGACCCGCTGACCGGCTACCTCGGGGTGGTGACGTCCCGATCCAGCGCTCCCTGACCAAGTGAGGCCCGGCGACCCCCGACGCCGGGCCTCACCATGTGTCTGGCATCACAGCACGGCGGCGTGGGCGACGACACCGAGCAGTGCAAGCACGATCATCAGCAGGACGAGTAGCGACGGGAGGAGCCCGAAGGCGTCCACCCGGAGCATCTGGGTCGCGGGCATAGCGGGACTCCTTTCCGGGTCGGATGCGACGGCAGGACTGCCCCGCCGTCGCTCACCAGACGATGCGGCAGCCGCTCCGTCCCGCCAGCGGACGGGCGTCGCGTGCCGTAGTGGCGAAACGATCACGCCGTGGCTGGACGGATGACGACCTCGCAGCCCACCCCCACCTCGTCGCGGCGCTCGTAGCCCACCCCATCACGGGATCGCCGGCGTCGCGCGTGAACGCGGCAGCGCGCCCCACCTCACGCCGGCACACCGCGGACGGCCTGTCCCACCGCGGGACCGCTGGCGTCACCCGTGGCCGCGGTGGCTCGCCCTCGGGCCAAGCCACCGAGCGCGGCTCGCCCTCGCGCCCAAGTTCCGCGGTAGTCACCTGAGATTTGCGCGCAACCGAGTCGACGCGCACGGGGTCCTCATCGGCCGGAATTTCACCCGTGTCGACCGCAACAGGTTGCGCGTCAGTCAACTGGGAATGGCGCGGAACTCCGTCGGGTCCATGGTCGTGCGGATCAGTCCCGGGTGACTAGGCCGGAACTTCGCCGCAGTGGCGTCCGCCAGCCAGGCCGGAACTTCGCCGCAGTGGCGTCCGCCAGCCATCGCCCTGAGCATCGGTGCGCCTAGGGAATCAACAAACCGAAAATACATATTGACAATCCGTAACTGGACTTGCTATAACGCTATCCATGACAC
>CAYNGM010000366.1:0-2584 GCA_964396565.1 uncultured Anaerolineaceae bacterium
CTGCAGGAGCACGATGACGGCGACCGAGCAAGCCTTGGCCGTGAGCAGACCCGTCTTGCCAAGCGGCGAACCGCCGATCCGCTTCAGTACTCCGTAACTGCGCTCGAACGCCGTCGCGATCCCGAGATTCACGAGGCCAGCTGCGATCACCGCCAGTGCCAGCGAGCCCGGCAGCAGGAACGCGACGGCCGTTTGGCCCGGGACGGCCAGCAGCGAGCTTGTGGCGAAGAAGACGAGCACGACCGTCGGGATGACGACCATCGCCAGCAGGTTCTCGCCGCGTCGCGCGGTGAGACGAAGCTCCATCGAGGTCTGGGCCCGAGCGGCCGCGCCCCACGGCGCAGGTCGGCTCATGCGTCGCCTCGACCGCGCACGAGGCGCAGGTATGCATCCTCCAGGGATGGGTCGCCACCGCGCACGGCGTCCGGCGTCCCCGAGGCCAGGATCCGCCCGGCGGTCATGACGATGACCCGGTCGGCGAGCCGTTCGACATCAAGCAGATCGTGGCTCGTCAGCAGTATCGCCACGCCATCTGACCGCAATCCGCTGATCAGGTCCCGTGTGATGGCCCGTGCCTCCGGGTCCATCCCGGCCGTCGGCTCATCGAGCAGGAGTACGTCCGGCCTCCCGACCAACGCGACCGCAAGCGACAGACGCTGGCGCTCGCCGCCGGACAGCCGACGGTATGGCGTTCGGGCCACGGACCGCAATCCGACCAGGTCGATGAGCTCGTCCGGATCGCGCGGCTCGGCATGGAAGGAGGCGTACTGGCGCACGGTCTCGGTCGGGCGAGCGCGGCTATCGAACCCGCCCGACTGGAGCATCAGTCCCATCCGCGCCCGCAGACTCCTGGCGGTCGCACCACCCGTCAACGGGTCGACCCCGAGAACGCTGACGGAGCCCGAATCGGGGCGTCGGTAGCCCTCGACGATCTCGACGGTCGTCGTCTTGCCGGCGCCGTTGGGCCCCAGCAGCGCGACGAGCTCACCAGGAGCGACCTCGAATGAGATGCCATCGACCACGGAGCGCCCGCCGTAGTGTTTGACCAATCGCTCGACGACTATCGCCGACTCCGTATCGCTGCCCCGCGCGTCGAGGGACACCGCAGCAGCCGACGTCACCTCGCGATGGCCGCGAACTGCCGGTCGAAGTCGGCCTCGCGAAGCTCACCGATCTGCACGGAGCGCACGATCCCGCCACGGTCGATGAAGTACGTCTGGGGACGGCCGACGACCTTGTACGCGGCCTTCAACGCCTTGTCCGGATCCTCCACCGTCGGCCAGGTCGCACCGTAGTCGGCGACGAAGCGACGGGCAGGCTCTGGTGGGTCGTCGGTCAGTACGCCGACGATGACCAGTCCGTCGTCGGCGTGGGCCGCCGCCTTGGCGGCCAGCAGCGGGAACTCCTCGCGACAGGGCACGCACGACGGACCCCAGAAATTCACGACCACCGGTCTACCCGCATAGTCGGCAAGGTCGAACGGCTGACCGTCGAGCGTGGTCCCGACGATGGCCGGCGCCGGGTCGCCGATGCCGGCTCGATCGCCGCCCCCTCCGGTAGAGGAATTCACGAACCACCACACGCCCACGGTGGTAGCTACGGCGATGAGCAGGGCGGCGATGATCGGACGGCGGGACGTGGCGAGACCTCGGGCGGGAACTTACTGGAGTGCGATGGTCCCCGCCATGTTGGGATGGACCGTGCAGTGGAACTTGTAGCTTCCGGCGGGGATGGCCGGCACGTCGTAGACCTTGGTGGCGATGCCCGGGAAGATCTCGCCCTTGAACAGGCTCCCACCTGAGCCATCCAGGATCTCGACGTTGTGGGGGATCGCGTCATCGTCGTTTACGAAGGCGATGGTGAACGGCTTGGCAGCCGGACCGCTGAGCGAGTCGGTGTCGAACTGGACGTTCTTGGCCGTGATGGTGATGTCGGCCGCCGGCGTGGACGGGCCGCTCGGGGCTGCCGATCCGCCAGGTGCAGGCGCGCCGCTCGGCGGCGCACCCGACCCGGCCGGTGCTCCGCCGTTGGCTTCGCGTGGCGGCACCCAGCCTGCCTGGATGACGACGGCACCAAGGAACAGGACCATCAGGCCGATCAGCAGCATGGCCGGCGTCCGCGGCGCCGGGATGTTCTCGAGGTGACCTGTCGTGTCCGCCTCGACCGTCTTGTCGTACTCCTTGCGTGCATCGATCAGCCAGCCCACCAGCGTCGCGATGAGGGCGAGCACACCGGCGGCAAGGACCCATTCGCCGAACACCAGACCGGCGAACAGCATGGCCACACCGAGGGCGCCGAGGAACGGTCGGAAGGACGGCCCCGGCATGTGTGTTCCTGGCGGGGGACCGTCGTGGATGACGGCCGGAAGGGTCGTCTCGGTGTCGTCGACCTCGTGGTCGTAGACCCTGATCGACTCACGCAGCCAGTAGACCAATGTGATGGCCAGGATGATCGCGCCGACGACGAGCATGGTCCCGCCGAGCACGAAGCCCAGGACGAGTGTGAACGCCCCGATCGATGCCAGGATCGGCGCGAACGACGGTCCGGGCATATGGATCTCGTCCGGCGTCCGCGGTGGGAGCGG
>CAYNGM010000367.1:0-2570 GCA_964396565.1 uncultured Anaerolineaceae bacterium
CTGCTGACCACTTTCGGGGTCCCGCTCCTCGCCGACCGGTTCGGCACGCGCCGTGGCCAACTGAGCCTGTTCGCGACCGTCGCCACGATCGCGTTCATCGGGATCAACCTGATGCCCGGAGCGACCGTCCCGTGGGTCATCATCCTCGGCCTCGGCCTCGGCGCCGTACTGCCGCTCGCCCTGACCCTGCCGCTCGATGTCGCTGATGTCCCGGCCGAGGTCGGGGCGATCGCCGCGTTCATGCTCTTCATCGGATACATCCTGTCATCGCTCGGACCGATCCTCCTTGGAGCCGCCCGCGACCTGACCGGCAGCTTCGCAGCGAGCCTGTGGCTGCTCGCCCTCATGGCCGTACTGCTCGTGTCGTGCTGTCTGTCCCTGACGCCGGGGCGACTGCATCGTGGTGCCGTCAACGCTTGACACGGTGGAAGTATCCATAACATACTGGTTATGGAATGACCCAGACCGTCAGCACGACCACTACAGCACCTGACGCCCTGAGCGCCATCTTCGGTGCGCTCGCCGATCCGACCCGGCGGGCGATCCTGGCCAGGCTCGCCGGGGGAGACGCGACCGTCAGCGAGTTGACCGAACCGTTCGCGATCTCGCAGCCGGCGATCTCGCGCCACCTCAAGGTCCTGGAGCACGCAGGGCTCATCCGTCGTGAGCGTCGGGCCACCGCCAACCTGAGCCGCATCGAGGCGGCGCCACTGCGCGAGGCGGCCGTCTGGCTCGCCGACTACCAGGCGCTCTGGGATGAGCGCTTCGATCGACTGGACGCGTTGTTCGTGACGCTCCACGAGGAGAGAGGGAAAGGGGAGCAGTGATGGGCAGGACCACGAAGATCGTCGCGGAGCCGGGCATGCCCTACATCGACATGGAGCGCTCGTTCGATGCCCCGGCCGACTTCCTTCATCGCGCGTTCACCGATCCGGATCTCGTCGTCAGGTGGCTTGGGCCACGGCGCGGGCGGATGGTCATCGACTACTGGGATCCCATCGGCGCGTGGCGCTATGTCCATCGTGATGACGACGGCACCGAGTACGGCTTTCGAGGCGTGTTCCACGGCGAGCCATCGACCGAAGGGCTCGTCCAGACATTCGAGTTCGAGGGGTGGCCGGGTCATGTCTCGCTCGACGCGATCCGCTTCGAGGAGGTGGACGGCACGACGACCGTGCACAGCCACACCGTTTTCCAGTCAGTCGAGGATCGCGATGCGATGATCGCGAGCGGCATGGAGAGCGGTGTGAACGAGGGCTACGAACGGCTCGACGAACTCATCGCGGCATCGCCGGCGTTGGCTTGACCGGCGGATCGGGCGCTGATCAGAGTGCCCGACGCAGGACCCATAGACCGATGATCAACGCGGCGATGAGCAGGAGCAGCTGACCGGGCGGGAGCGCCTGTACCTGCTGGACCCCATCGCTTATGGCGTTGACGACGGCACCACCCCAGTCGCCGCTGCCACCGCCCAGACCACCCGAGCCACCACCGACCTGGCCGGCCGGACCCTGCCCGAGGCCGTTGCCATACTCGACCATGGGCGCATCATCGCATCGCGCGCAAGCCCCGCCGTCAGGATCGCACGTCGCGCCGGGCGAACCCGAACGTTCCGAGAGCCAATCCGCCGAAGGCGATCACCAGGCAGGCTGCGATCCCGCCCGGGTCCCAGATCCCGACCATCGGCTGGCCCAGGTGCGAGGTGAGCGCCAGTTGGTGCAGCCAGTCCGGCAGCTTCAGGGCCGGGACCACCGTGTCGATCAGGAAGTCGAGGATGACGAGCAGGGCGACGACCTCGCCCGCGAACGAGGTACTGACCAGACCGCCGATGGCGATCCCGATCCCGGCCAGGGCCAGGGCATAGAGCCCAAGGACGACCGTGCCCGCAACGGGGGTCGTGATGTCGCCGCCGGCAAACGCTGATCCGACGGCGATCCCGGAGGTGACGATGAAGGTAAGGACGACGATCGCCGCGAGCAGGCCAAGACCGCCGCGAACCGTCCAGCGTGTGCGCGACAACGGGGCACTCAGCAGGACTTCCAGCCGCCCGTCTGTCTCCTCGGATGCCCAACCACGCACCAGAGTGGACACGGCGAAGCCCACGAGGATGAGCCCGAACGTGACGAACGCCAGCTGCAGGAAGGCGCCGGATCCGTTGAGCAGATCGATCTGCGGGAAGATCGTCTTGAAGATGGCCAGCGTGTCGGGCGAGAGCTGCGCGATGGTCTCGCTGAACGAACTCGCAGCGGTACCGAAGACCAGCCCCATCAGGCCGATCCCGATGCCCCACCAGATCGCCAGCGGGAGTCGCTCGCCGAACGACCGCGTGAACGGCCCGGACAACCCGAGGAGAAGGCTGGGCATCGAGGGCCACGGGATGTGGACGGCGGAACCGAAGTCACGCTTTGTGAACAGGTACACCCCGAGCGCGAACAGGATGCCCATCAGCGCGGCGCTCGCGACAAGGGGCGCCCAGTCGTACGCCCCGACCAGAGGCTGGTGGTGCACGGTCCAACCGAACCAGGTCAGGTCCGCGAACGGTGCGACAGCCGGCGCCGAGGCCCGGTAGC
>CAYNGM010000368.1:0-2555 GCA_964396565.1 uncultured Anaerolineaceae bacterium
CACGGCGCCATCCCGGGCATCTGGTCCACGCCTGGCAGCGCGATCGATGTCGTCCCGATGACGACGATTCTCGACAAGGCGGACACGCAACCGACGATCTTGATCCCGACGTCGTCCGGAGGACGACACTCGCCTCAGACGGGGCGGTGCCCGGATCGGATGTCGTCCCGGAGACAAGGTGCCGCCCGGATGTGGCACGGATGCGGCGCCTTCGCTGGAAATCGTCGTCCGTCAGACGACGACCTTCGCAGTCGATCCCGGAGGGACCAGGTCCGGACCCTGCCCACGAAATGAGCCCACGAAATGAGCCGACGAAATGAGCCCACGACCGAGGTTGGCATGGCGCTCCACGCCCGATCGTCGCCCCGGGGCGCTTGCCGGACGACTCCCGGGAGCACACGCCAGTCACACCCCGCGCGCCCATCGCGCCCGACCCGAGACACGAAGCGACCGGGGCGCCCACCGCCTCGGCAGACGCCCCGGTCATCCCTGCCCCGCTCGGGGAAACGGGGTCGGGCGCGGGAAAAGCGAAGAGTGCTGGCCCTCGATCAGCGAGCCGCGGAGGCCCGCCGATCGAGGACTGGAGCGTTGCGCCTACCGTCGGTCGCGACGGCGGGCCTTGACCCGGGCCGGGGTGAGGACGCTTGCCGCGGCCACCAACCCGACCAGGAACAGGATCGTGAGAGCCAGACCCGTCCCCGATGACCCGTCGCTCCCGTCGCCACGGATGGCGTCGGTCGGCGGCAGGGTCGGCCGCGAGGTCTCACCACCGACTTCGCCGCCGGGGATCACCGAGGTGTCCGCGTCGTCGGAGTCAGGGTTGGTCTCGTCGGAGTCGATGGTGGCCACGTTGCGGAGCGGCTGCTCCATCGCGGAGGCACCGGCGGCCACGACCACGTCATAGCTGACGCTGCCGTCGCCTTCGACCGTTCCGAGATCCCAGGTGATGGTGCGTGTGGCGGCGTCGTAGACCCCGCCGTCGCTGATGTTCGAGGGCGTCCCCAGGCCCTCGGGGAGGACGTCGCTGATGACCACGCCGTGGAGCGGACCGTTGGTCATGGTCCAGTCGAGCGTGTAGTGGAGGGTGTCACCAGGGTTGGCCTTGACGGCGCCGTCGTCGGTGCCGCGGTCCTTGGTCGAGTTCTCCACCGACTTGTCGATCACCAGGTCGGTCACGGTTACCGTCGCGTCGTCGTCGTCGGATGCCTCGTTCTCCTCGTTGTCGGAGACGGTGGCCGTGACGACGTCGGTCTCGGTCTCGTTGACGACCGCGGTGAACGAGCAGGTGTACGTTGCGTCGGGCGCGATCGAGATCGAGCCGTCGGCGACGCAGGTGCCCTTGCCATCGAGATCGCCGTGGATGCTGTCCACGAGGTCGTTCAGCCAGACCGTCTCGATCGAGGTGTTGGTGACCTTGACCGTGAACGTGACGGTCGTCCCGGCTTCCACCTTGTCCGGCGAGGCGGTCTTGTCGACCGCGACCGTCGGCGGCACGTCGGTCAGGGTGACCGTCGCGTCGTCCTGGTTGGAGCGTTCCGATCCGTCATCGTCGCTGACGGTGGCCGTGACGATGTCGGTCTGGCTGTCGCCCGCGTCACCGATGAACGAACCACCGAACCAGCAGCTGTAGGAGCCACCGTTGGCCGGCAGCGTCGCACCGATGGCGCAGGTGCCCCGACCGTCGAGGTTGCCGTAGATGTCGTCGGTCAGGCTGATCAGGGTCACATCCTCGGCCGAGTCGTTGATGACCGTGACGTCGAAGCGGAAGGTTCCGCCCGGCTCGTCACTGCTCAGCGGCGTCGCGTCCTTGATGACCCGCACGCTCGGATCGACGTTGATGATCGTGACCGTGGCGTCGTCCTCGTCGGAGGCAGTGCTGCCCTCGTCGTCGGACACGACGGCGGTGACGATGTCGGTCTCGAAGTCACCGGCGTTGCCGGAGACCATCGCGCTGAACGAGCAGGTGTAGGTGTCGCCCGCGGCGATCGTCACGGACCCGTCGGCGACGCAGGTCCCCTGGCCGTTCAGATCGCCATGGATGTCGTCGCTGAGCGAGTCAAGGGTGACCGCCTCGAACGAGGTATTGGTGACCTTGACCGTGAAGGTGACCTGGCCGCCCGGCTCGTCGAGGACGGTCGGATCGGCGGTCTTGTCGACGTCGACGGTGGGCTTGACGTCGGTCAGGCTGACCGTCTCGCCGTAGCCGAGGTGCCATCGTCATCGACCGCGCCGGCCGTGACGGTGTTGGTGTGCTCCTCGCCGGCGTTGCCGGTGAAGTCACCGGTGAAGCTGCATGAGTAGGTCCCGTCGGGATCGAGCTCGGCACCGAGAGCACATGTGCCCTGACCAGCGAGGTCGCCGAACTTGTCGTCGATGAGCGACGTGATGGTCACGGACTCATCGGACGTGTTGGTGACCACGACCGTGTAGGTGAACGTGCCACCCGGCTCCGGCCGGGTCAGCGGCGAGGCGGTCTTGTCGACCGTGATCGTCGGCGCCACGTCGGTCAGGGTGACCGTCGCGTCGTCGTCGTCCTTGGCCTCGTTGCCCTCGTT
>CAYNGM010000369.1:0-2536 GCA_964396565.1 uncultured Anaerolineaceae bacterium
GCCTATCGCATCGAGGATGTCCGAGTAGCGGCCGCCGTGGCGCGGCAGCTCATCATGGGCATGGAAATGAGGGTGGTCGTCAGGCGAGTCGGGGGCGTGCGAATGCCCATGGTCGATGTCGTCACCTGACCGCAGGTCCTGCGCATGCCCTTGGCCGCCGGGCATGCCCGGACCCTGCACCCGCAGCGCCGGGATGGACATCGGGGTTCAGCCGCCGGCCATCGCCGGGAGCAGCCGGACCTCGTCAGCCGACGCGACCGGCGTCTCCAGCCCCGCCAGGTATCGGACATCCTGGCCGTTGACGTAGACGTTGACGAATCGATTGAGGTCGCCATCGTCGGTCAGGAGCTGTCCACGCAGACTCGGGTGAGCTGCGACCAGGGCGTCCACGACGTCGCGGATCGAGTCCCCTTCGACCACGACCGACTTCTGACCACCGACTGCCGCGCGCAGGACGGCCGGGATGAAGACCGTGCTCATGCCCGTGCCTCCGACGCCACGGTGCCGACTGGGGCACCTGCACCCCCCGAGCCCGCCGTTCGTGCTGAGTCCGCGTTACCGGCTGAGTCAGCGGTACCGGCTGCGCCGGCCATACCGGCCGTGGTCATCAGGAACGGGGCGTCAGCACCGACTCCGGACGTCGCCATCGGACGTCCGGCAGCCCGGGCCGCGACGGCGGCATCGGAGCAGACCGGGCAGTTCGGATCGCGACGCAGCTGAAGCTCGGTGAACTCCGTCTCGAGCGCGTCGAACAGGAGCAGCCGGCCCGCCAGGCTGTTGCCGATCCCGAGCAGGATCTTGAGAGCCTCGTTGGTCTGGAGCATGCCCATGATCCCTGGCACGACCCCGAGGACACCGGCTACCGAGCAGCCGGGGGCGAGCTCAGGCGGCGGCGGGGTCGGATACAGGCAGCGGTAGCACGGACCCTCGTATGGGATGAACGTGGTCAGTTGTCCCTCGAACCGGAACACGCTGGCGTGGACCACGGGGATGCGCGCGGCGACCGCCGCGTCATTCAGGATGTAGCGCGTCTCGAAAGTGTCCGTCCCATCGAGGATCACGTCGTAGCCGGCGATGATCCGCTCCACGTTGGAGGCGACCAGCATCTCCTCGTGAAGGACTACCTGCACGTCGGGGTTGAGCGCCGTGATGGCGATCCGCGCGCTCTCGACCTTGCGCTCCCCGATGCGGTCGGTCGTGTGGATGATCTGCCGCTGGAGGTTGCTGATGTCGACGATGTCGAAGTCCACGAGACCGATGGTCCCGACGCCCGCCGCGGCCAGATAGAGGGCGGCTGGGCTGCCCAGACCGCCGGCACCGATCAGCAGCGCCCTGCTGCCGAGTAGCTTCGCCTGACCCTCCGAACCGACCTCGGGGATCAGCAGGTGGCGGCTGTAGCGCTGCTTCTGCTCGGGTCCAAGGACGATGGGCTTGTCCCACGGCAGTCCCGCGCCCTTCCAGCCCTGGAAGCCACCCGCCATCGACGTCACGTTGGTGTAGCCCATCGACTGCAGGGTCTGTGCCGCGAAGAGCGAGCGAACACCGCCTGCGCAGTACAGGACGATGGGCTGGTCGCGATCCGGCGCAACGCCCTCGATCTGCTGCTCGATGTAGCTCTTGCTTATGTGCTCGGCACCCGGGATGTAGCCCTGCTCCCACTCGGAATCCTCGCGAACGTCGACGAGGGTCAGGCCCTCCGGCGGCAGGGCATGGACCTCCCGGGGAGTGGCTTCGGGGACCTCGGCGCGTGCCTCGCGCAGGAGATCGGCGTATGACTTCGGCATGGCTGGTGTGCGACTCCGAGTGATTCGACGGGCTGGCACCTCGGGTGCCAGGGCGAGCGGTGGACGGCGAACGGGACGACTGGTTCAGAGGGTTCGGGCTGGGGCGACGGGTTCAGAGGGTTCGGCCCGGGTCGGCCGGGTCGGCCGGTTCGGCCGGTTCGGCTGGGTCTATGGGGCCGGCGGTCAGGCCGGCTCGCTACACCTGCAGCGGCCCGATGAGTGCGGGTCTCCGCTGTGGCGACGATGGCTGCGGCCAGCCATCGCCCCGTCAACGCTGACGCGATCCATCACGATCCGGCCTCCGCCGGTGCGCTGGCGGCCTCCGCCGGTGCGCTGGCGGCCTTTGCGCCGAGTTCCTCGAGCACGTGCTGGAGTGAGTCATGGCTGAGCATCGCGCACTTGAGTCGGGCGGGGCTGATCTCGATCCCCAGGAGGTCCAGCAGGTCATCTGCTCCGAGGGCGGCAACCTCTGACAGCGGCTTGCCCTTGATCTCATCCGTCAGCAGGCTGGCGCTCGCCTGGCTTATCGCGCATCCGCGGCCGGTGAAGCCGACCCGATCCACGACGCCGTCGGTCACCCCGACCATGAGCGTGATCCGGTCGCCGCACAGCGGGTTTGCCCCCTCATAGGACGCGTCGGGATCCTCGACGACCCCGAAGTTATGGGGGCGCCGATAGTGCTCCAGGATGTAGTCGCGGTACAGGTCGTCCATTCCGACCTCCGACTATAACGCCCCGCGCCAAATCCGACC
>CAYNGM010000370.1:0-1001 GCA_964396565.1 uncultured Anaerolineaceae bacterium
CGGGACGTCGTCGATGGCCTGCTGCGGACGGCCCTTGGACGGTCGACATCCGGTAGAAACGCAACACGAGCTCGGCGACACCGTCCGACGGCGCCGACGACCGTTCCACATCACGAGGAAGGGACCAGCTGATGACGCGTCGATCCCGCACCGCACGCTTCGCAGGACAGCCATTGCCGGCCCGCCGCCGAACTGCTGGACCTGCCGCTCATTCCTCCTCCCGGAGCTCTTCGACCCGGCCGCTTCGCTACGCAGCGTTCGTGGTGATCGCGCTGGCCGTCGGGGGCGTCGCGATCGGTCTGGTCGCGAGCCGGCTCCAGGGACCCGGTGCCACCGACACGGCGGCGATCCAGGTCCACGCGAGCATGGGCGGGTTCGATCCGCCGGCTCTGACGGTAAAGGCGGGGCAGACGCTCAAGGTCGAGTTGAGCAGCATGGATACCTCGATGCATAGCGACGGCGGTGGCTGGCACGAGTTCGCGATCGACGCCCTCGGCATCGACTGGAAAGTCGGCCCGCTGAGCAGCGAGGTGTTTGAGTTCACGGCCCCAACGACGGTCGGCACGTACGACTTCTACTGCGATATCTGCTGCGGCGGCAAGGAGAACCCGTCGATGCAGGGCAAGCTGACGGTGACCGCCTGATGCGGGCGGTGACAGGACCGTCTGCCGTCGTCCGGCCGCGCCTGCTCCTCCTGATCGTCGGCATCGTCGTCGCGGCGTCGGCCGCGGCTATCGTTGCCTCCCGCCCCGCGACCATGGCGGATCACCAGGGACTCGCGGAGTTGAGCGTCCCCGCCATCATCGCCGCGGGCTTCCTCGACGGCTTCAATCCGTGCGCCTTCGGGGTCCTGATCCTGTTTGCGACGTTCGCGCTCGGGCTGGCCGCGCAACAGTCGCTCGCGTCAGCCGGTGCCGGCGGCGCGCCCGACACGGGCGCGGCGAGCCGGACCGTGCTCGGCCTCGGAAGCATCTTCGTGATTGGGGTCCTCGTCACGTACT
>CAYNGM010000370.1:1011-2533 GCA_964396565.1 uncultured Anaerolineaceae bacterium
TGCCGAGCCGGATCGCAGCCCTCATCGCGATCGGTCTCGGCCTATGGATGGTGCGTGACGTGCTCCTGCCCGATGCCTCCTGGAAGCTCGAGGCCCCACATGCGCTGCACGGCCGGATGCGCTCGTGGGCGCGAACGAGCTCGCCGGTCGCGCTGTTCGGAGGCGGCGTGCTCATCGGGCTCTGCACGGTGCCCTGCAGCGGGGCCGTCTACCTGGGCGTCGTCGCGCTCCTTGGTGCGAGCGGCACCGTGGCCGCCGGGCTCGGCGGGCTGGCACTCTACAACCTCGCCTACATCACGCCGCTCGTCGTGCTCCTCGTCCTTGCCAGCCGGCCGGGTCTCATCCGTGTCGTCAATCGCTGGCACCTCGAGCACGCGGGCGGGACGAAGGTCGTGCTGGCGATCGTCGTACTTGCGCTCGGATTCGCAATCCTGCTGACGGTTTGAGCCGGGCAGGCCCGTGTTCTCAGCCTGGCGTTAGCGGATCCTCATCGGGGGCTCAGGTCCAACCGCTGAACTGAGTCTCATGCCGGACTTCCTCCTCACCCTGCTCCTCGTGGCGGCGATCCTGCTCGTTGCCGACCTGCTCCTCGCGGGCGGAGCGATGACGATGACCGGGATGTCGGCGATGGCCGGCGCCGTTGCCCACCCGCTTGCGGCGGGGGCGCTCATCGTGCTGGTCATCGCACTCTTCGTGGTCCTCGGCGGGCAGGGCTAGCCATGCTCGAGCAAACCGTCCGGGCGCGGCTCGACCGCGACGGCTACCAGGTCGTCGAAGTCACCGTTCACGCCGGATATCATCCTGACGCGATCGTGGCCCGCTCCGGGCTGCCCCTCCGACTCGTGTTCCGGCGTGACGACGACGACATCTGCTCTGAGCGGGTCGTCTTCTCTGGACCGAGGCTGGACCGACATCTCGCGGCGACGGGTACGACCACGATCGATCTCCCGGCACAGCCGCCCGGTGACATCCGCTTCACCTGCGGGATGGGCCGCTACCGGGGCCGCATCGGGTTCGTGCAGGAGCGCGCGCCGTCGATCGTCACCCGATTGCGTGACGAGGCCCCTCGCCTCGAGACCGCGCTCGGGACTGCGCTCGTCCTGTGGATCTGTTCGCTCCCGCTGATCGCCCTGCTCGCCGTGCTCGCCTTCGACGCCACGGCCGCTATCGCCGCGGCAGGCGCGGCCCTGGTCGCCTGGCTGGCCGGCTGCCTCTGGGCGTTCGGTCGCTCGGCCGAGTCGACGTAAGGAGATCTGCGTGCCGTTCGTCATGGACATCGATCCCGTCGCATCCACCCTCTTCGGTCTCCCCGTGCGCTGGTACGGGCTCGTCCTCGTTCTGGCTGTCGGAGTCGCCGTCTGGCTCGCGCAGCGAGAGGCGTATCGGCGCGGCATCGGCCGCGGGATCGTCTGGGACGCGGCGATCTGGGTGGCGCTGGGGGCCTTGCTTGGCGGTCGAGCCCTCTACGTCGTCCAGAACGAACTCGGGTCACTGGCCACACACCCGACCCATCTTGTGATGG
>CAYNGM010000371.1:0-2525 GCA_964396565.1 uncultured Anaerolineaceae bacterium
AGGCCGGACGGATCGCTGGACTCACTGTCGAACGTGGCCGGCTGCTCGTCCAGGAACGCCTGACCGATGGAGTCGTGTCGACGTTGCCGGACGCCGCGACACGACGTTTCCTCGATGTACTGGCCGAGGTCGGCGGTGGTCTTCTCGGGGAGGCTGTCCGGCGCGATGCCACGGGCGGTGCCCGACGCCTGCTGGCACGGGCCGCCTGGGCGCCCGACCTCGACGCCTGCCTGCGACTCCAGCCATCGATCCCGGTCGGCTGGGTCGTCGTCGCACGTGACGGCGCGGCGATGGTCGATGACGTCGAAGTCGTGCTGGGGGCCGGTGAGAGGGTGCTCGAGCAGCGTGCCGAGGCCGATCGGCTGACCAGGGAGTTGGGTCGCGCCGAGGATGAGGCCGAGAGCCTTCGTACAGCGGCCGACGCGGCGGCGGCCAAGGCGAGTGCGGCACGCGCAGTGCTCGAAGGGGCGCGCAACGAGGAATCACGACTGGCCGCCGAGCGCCGGCGCGCCGAGGAATCGGACAGGACTGCCGTCCGTGAGCGTGAGGCGCTGGCTCGCGAGGTCGCCTGGCACGAGGCCCAGCATGAGCGCCTCGGGGTCGAGCTCACGAGGCTGCGCGAGGCCCTCGACGCGGCGGAGTCGACCGCCCGACCCGATACGACGCCTGGCCCGACATCTGTTGCGACACTCAGCGCGACGGCGACGGCGACGACGACGACGACCGAGACCGCGGACGACGGCCGTGGCGCCTTGGCGACGTGGGAAGCCAGGGTCGCCGAGCTTCGCGAGAGGCGTGATCGACTGGCGGGCCGGCTGGCCACGCATGATGCGGCTCGTCGTGATGCAGAGCATCGGCGGGCCCGGGCCGACGCCGGGGCCGCGATGGCCGAGGAACGGGCGACTCGGGCGGACCGGGAGGCCGCGCTACTCGTCGACCGCGAGACGGCGCTCCTATCGGAACGAGACACCGTGCGCACGGAGATCGCCACCGCGACGACGACCGAGGCCGCGGCTCGCGATGCACTTGGTGTCCTGCACGCGGCGGACGCGGCCGATCGCGAGCGTCTCGGCGAGGCGGAACGTGCGGCGTCCGCGGCCCGCGAGCGCCTGCGTGCCGCGGACGACCGGGCACGGGCCGCCGACCACGCGCAACTGGAGGCCAGACTAGGTCTCGAGGCACTCCGCGAAAGCGTCCTGGTCGAGTTGGCCGGGCTCGGCGAGTTCGGCCTGACGAGTCTGGGCATCGACCCCAGCGCCCTGGCCCCAGACGTGGCCCCATCGGTCGACGGCGAGACCGCGGGCGACCCCGCTGTCGAGGGCGATCAGGCCGCCGCGACCGATGATGACGAGACGGCCCAGACCCAGGCTCTCGAGATAGCCCTGGAGCGGTTCACGACGCGCTGGGCGGCCGAGCCACCGAGCGGCCCACCGCCGGCACCGGGACGGCTTGCCCAGCTGCGCCGTCGCTATCACGAACTGGGTGCCGCGAATCCGTACGCCGTCGACGAGTACGCCGAACTCAAGGCCCGGCTCGAGACGCTCGAGTCGCAGGGTTCTGACCTGCGCACGGCCATCACCAAGACCCGTGAGCTGATCGCCGAGCTCGATGCCATGATCACCGACCAGTTCCGCACCACGTTCGCTGCCCTTGAGACGGCGTTCGAGCGGCGCTTCGAGCAGCTCTTCGGTGGGGGATACGCCCGTCTGGCCCTGACCGATCCGCAGGACCTGGGCTCCACCGGGGTCGAGATCGTGGCGCGACCGCCAGGCAAGAAGCCGCAGGCGCTGGCGATGCTGTCGGGGGGTGAACGGGCGCTGACCGCGGTCGCCCTGCTGTTCGCGATGCTCGAGGTGCGGCCGGTGCCGTTCTGCGTGCTCGACGAGGTCGATGCCGCGCTCGATGAGGCGAATATCGGTCGCTTCGCGGACGCTCTGCGCAGCCTTGCGCACCAGACCCAGTTCATCGTCATCACCCACAACCGCGGGACGATCGAATCGGCCGACGCGCTGTACGGTGTGACGGTCGGCGATGATTCGGTCTCGCGTGTCATCAGCCTGCGACTTGATGAGGCCCGCGCTCTTGCCGCCGAGCGCGGGCGCGAGCTGAGCGCGGCGGGCTGATGCCGTTCTGGCGCCGTCGGCGCGAGGAGGAGGCTCAGGCGGAGCCCGAGGTGGCGGTCCAGCAGCCCGACCCGGTCGCCAAGACCGAGCAGGTCGCCGATCCCGAACGCATCGCAGCACCCGAGGCTCCCGTCACGCCCGCGCCGTTCGTCGCGCCCGATCCCGAACGCATCGCAGCACCCGAGGCTCCCGTCACGCCCGCGCCGTTCGACCCCACGGCGTTCCTGTCCGCCGCGCCCGCCCACACCCTCGACGAGGGTCTCGAACGGACCAAGACCGGCTTCATGTCGCAACTCCGCGGCTTCCTCGGCGGCGACGACCCCCAGTGGGATGACGTCGAAGAGGCGCTCATCGCAGGCGACGTCGGGGCCGCGCTCGCCATCGACGTCGTTGAGCGTGCTC
>CAYNGM010000372.1:0-2523 GCA_964396565.1 uncultured Anaerolineaceae bacterium
GCAAGGAGAGACAGGGCGACGCCCAGGACGACCGCCATCCCAAGATCCGCCCACGGGATCGCCGCAACGAGTTGGAACCGGCCGCCCACGAATGCCCCGAGCAGACCCCCGATGACGAGCCCGGCCACGACCCCGCAGACCACCCCGACACCACCGGTCATCCCCGCTTCGACCACGACCGACCGCCAGACCTGGCTCCGGGTCATCCCGGCGGCACGCAGGAAGCCGATCTCGCGAACACGCTCGGACACGTTCATGGTCAGCGTGTTCACGATGCCCAGCGCGGCCACCAGCGTGGCGATGAGGGCAAGCGCGTCGAACAGCCCGAACACGCGCCCGAGCGTACCGCCCACCGCGCCCTGGATCTGGGCGAGCGGGGTCGGCTCGAGCGCCAGCGAGCGCAGCGTCGCGTACACGTCAGTGCGATCAGCGTCCGTCGCATCGGGTGCAAGACGGACCGCGTACGCATCGGGGCCGGCGACACCGAGCGCGGCCGCATCGGCCCAGCCGATCGTCAGGGCATCGCCGGTCGAACCGGGCAGCGTTCGATCGGCGACGGCGACGACCACGAGGTGGACCGGCGTCCCATCCGCACCGGTCGCGGTCAGTCGGCTACCCAGCGTCCAGGCGAAGCGCTGCGCCATCGAGCGCGGCACGATCGCGGCTCCTCCGGCATCAAGAGCGGCGAATGCAGCAGCGCGGTCACCCACGATCAGAGCGAGCCGTCCATCGCGGACCAGGTCGGCACCAGACATGACCGCACCATCGACCCTGACCCCATCGATGGCCAGGTCCGTCGTCGCCAGCGGGCTGACGGTCACGACACCAGGCAGCGTCGCGAGCGATCCATGAACGTCCGCATCGACGCCCCGCGGATAGGTCGATGTTCCGACGACGTCGCCCGGGACCACGTCCGCAAGCCACGCCGCAGCAGCTGCCCGGGCACCTTCCGCTGCGCTGCCGAGAGCGATGATCATGGCCAGGCCGACCGTCAGTGCCCCGACCGTCAGCGAGGCGCGACTCCGGTCGCGCAGGACCGCCGCTCGAGCGACCTGCTCCTCGAGTCGGACGACCAGCCGATATGGCGCACCCGCCACGCGAGCCAGCGGCTCGATCGCGAGCGGAAGCAGCAGCACGGCCACCAACAGGGTGCCGTACACGGCGACCGCACGAGCCGCGACGGCCCCACTGGTCCAGCCAGGAGCGAGGAGCAACCCGACGACGCCGACGATGGCCAGGACCGCGATCGGCCAGCGAAGCCTGGCACGGTGATCGGTCGGTGTCTCCGTCCGGGCCCGCAGGGCCTCGATGGGCGAAACTCCACCAGCGCGACGGGCTGGTTCGATGGCCGCCACGAGGGTCACGCCGAGCCCCGCGGCCCAGGCCATCACGAGTGCTTCGGGCTCGACGGCGGCGGCCCCCAGCGGGATCGGGCCGCCGGAGCCCATCCGTTCGGCAAGCACGGCCGCGAGCAGCGTGCCGAGGATCAGTCCGAGCGTCGACCCGAGCAGACCGATGACCAGGGCGATGCCCAGGATCACCCGGCGGAGCTGCCCACGCGTCGCCCCGGCAGCTCGCAGCAGACCGAGCTCGCGGGTCCTCTCGGTCACCGTCATCGACAGCGTGTTGACGATGAGGAAGGCCCCGACGAAGAGGGCGATCGCGGCGAGCAGCGAGGTCATCGCCGCAAGGTCGGCCGTCGATGCCCGGATGGTCGCTCCAAGGTCGTCCGGGGTGACCACGACGTACGGCTGGGAGCGCAGCGAGGTCGCCAGGGAGTCGATCACGGCAGCGTTCCCGACCCCATCGCGGATGAGCAGGTCGATCCTGGTCAGGCCGACCGCCCCGAATACCGAACGGGCGGTGTCCAGCGTCGTGACGACGGTACGCGGCTCACCGACCGACGGACCGGCCAGGATCCCGCCGACCCGCAACATCACCGTCCCGTCGGCACCGCGCACGGTCCATGTCGAGCCGACCTCGAGTCCCTCGTCGCGAGCGAGGTCGTGGCTGACCAGGACGACACCACGATCGCCGTCGGCAAGCATGGATCCCGAGGTGAGCGCGAAGGGGTGGATCGCGAGCTCGCCGGTCGGATCCACGCCACGGACGAGCACCGGCGCCGGCAGAGCCCCTCCAGGATCACGGTCGACCGGCCATGGATAGGTCCGCCGCTCGATGGCCGGTGCGACCGAAGCCACACCGGGAGTCGCGACGACCGTCGCCAGAGTGGACTCCGAGAGTCCGTCGTCACCGAAGGCACCGACCCGGAGCTCGGCCCGTCCCATCGACTCGTGGACTGCCCCATCCACCGCGTTCGACATCCCGGCATTCGTGGCCAGCCCCGCGACGAGCACCGCGACACCGAGCGCCACGCCGACGACGGTGAGGGCCGACCGCAACGGTCGTGCCAGCAGGCTGCGCCAGGCGAGCGCCTGAAGACCACGCATCGGGTTCGACTCCTGCCTTCGCCTACAGACCGAGCCGGGCGAGTCGGGCGATCAGCGGCGTCGGGTCATGATC
>CAYNGM010000373.1:0-2513 GCA_964396565.1 uncultured Anaerolineaceae bacterium
TGTCGGGGACACGGAACAGGACGGTCCCAAGACGCGCCCCGAACGCCCGGTACGGCCCGGTCAACCAGGGCAGTCCCCGCTCCGGGGTGGCGGCACCCGCGATGGCACGAAACGAGCCACCGCGCTGGGCCTTGACGCTGAACCGGAACTCCTCAGGTGTCGCCGCCAGCCAGGCGCTGACCTTCGCCGCGGACGGCTGCTGGTAGAAGGTGTTGTTCAACTCGACCGTGTGCAGCCGTCCTGCATACGAGCGCAGGAGTCCATCAGGACGGGTTCCGCTCGGATAGAAGCGCGGGATCCAGCCCGGGTAGGCAAAGCCGCTTGTCCCGGCACGGAAGCGCCCGGTCACCTCGAGCGCCGCAGATCAGCGACGACGTGTCGCCGGATGGGCGTCGCAGGCGTCCTTGGGTCGGGCGGCACTATCGGCGACGGTGGACATCGAGCGCTCGATCACGGACAGGTCATCCGCGTCGAGCATCGCCAGAAAGTGGGCATCGATGCCGCGCAGGTGCGTCGAGGATGCGGCCCGCAACCGGGCCAGGCCGGCATCGGTCAGGACTGCCTCCGCGCCGCGCGCGTCCGAGACGCACGTGGAACGCTCGACGAGCCCGTCGGCGACCAGCCGATCGATGAGCCGCGTGACCCCGCTCTTGCTGAGGTAGATCGAGTCGGCCAGTGTCCGCATCCGGATCCGCCGATCGGGCGACCAGGCGATGGTGAGCAGGGTGTCGTATTCGGCCAACGAGAGGTCGTGCTCTGCCCGAAGCTCCTCGTCCAGGCGTCGTGTCACCAGCGTGTGCGCGCTCAGGAACGCACGCCATGGCGCGAGCCGTGGATCGCGTGCGGAAAGCGGTCGACGAGTGACCGGTCCTGAGATCGCCATGAGCTTGATGCTACACCCCGCGTTGCCACTGAAGGTTGTGGTTGACAGTGCAACTATATGTGGATTATGGTTGTCGTGTCAACGACAAAGCGCAGCCCGCGACGCGGGCTCATCCCACGCGGAGGCACCTGCCCACCCATGACCACCTGGCAGCTCGACGGAGCACACACCCAGATCAACTTCTCGGCCAAGCACATGATGGTGACCACGGTCCGCGGTGCGTTCCACGATGTCGAGGGGACCCTTGAGCTGGACGAGACCGACCCGACCCGATCACACGGCGAGTTCCGGGTCGCGGCGGCCAGCATCGACACCAACTTCGCGGCGCGTGACACGCACCTGCGCTCTGCCGACTTCTTCGACGTCGAGAACCACCCGTGGATCAGCTTCCGCTCGACCGCCGTTCGCGCTGCGCGTGGTGATTCCTTCGAGGTGGATGGCGATCTGACGATCCGCGGGGTGACGCGCCCGACCACCTTCACCGTCGAGCTCGAGGGCATCGTCCCGGGTATGGGCGGTGGCCGTCACGTCGGCCTGTCGGCCAGGGCTCGGATCGCCCGCGAGGATTGGGGCCTGACCTGGAACGTGGCGCTCGAGGGTGGTGGGTGGCTCGTGTCCAAGGACATCAACCTCGAGATCGAGATCGCTGCCGACGAGGTCGTCACCCCGGTCGCCGTCGCCGCCGAGGTCGCGGTCGCCGGCTAGCGCCAGCCCTCGGCGTCGAACAGGAAGAAGGTCATCTGCGACCACAGTTCGCGCCAGCGCTCGAGCCGCTCGGTGAGGCTGTGTGCGAAGGGGACGCCCGCGAGTTCGACCACGGTGGTCTCACCGGGTGCCCCCGGCCAGGCGGCCGGCTGGCGTGTCTCGGCGTGGGCGAGCGGGTGAGGGCTGACCCCCTCTACTGACGCCAGGATCGTGTAGCCGGCCATCGTCGGCCAAGGGTACGCCGTCCCATCGTGCATGGCTATCCTCCGCACATGGCCACGATCGACCGGCGCTACGGCGCCCAGAGCATGACCGCACCGTTGCGCGAGGTGCTGGTGAAGCGGCCCGGACCAGCGTTCGGGCGGGCGTACGATGACCCGGCACACGGGTTCCTCGGGCCGGTAGACCTGGCGGTGGCGCGGCGCGAGCACGACTTGTTCGTGGATCTCCTGGCCAGCCTCGGACCGATCGTCCACCTTCTCGAGGACGAACCCGAGTCGGATCCCGACCTCGTGTACACATTCGACCCCCTGCTCGTGACCGACCGGGGAGCGATCCCGCTTCGCCCGGGCAAGCCGAACCGGGGCGTCGAGCCGGCGATCCTCGAGGCATGGATGAACGATGCCGGGATCCCGATCGCCGGCCGGATCGAGGACCCCGGCACCATCGAGGGTGGGGACACGTTCTGGCTGCGACCGGATCTGCTGTGCATCGGCCGCACGTTGCGCACGAACCAGTCAGGGGTGAACCAGCTCGCCGGTCTTGTCGGTGGCGATGTACGTGTCTTCGACGTTCCCTACTGGCGGGGACCGGCGGAGCTGATCCATCTGCTGAGCGTCATCTCGCCGGTCGCGGATGACCTCGCCGTCGTCTACCCACCGCTCCTGCCCGTCGGGTTGTGGGCGTTGCTCGGTGAACTTGGCGT
>CAYNGM010000374.1:0-2506 GCA_964396565.1 uncultured Anaerolineaceae bacterium
TCGGGCGCAAGCGCCAGGGCCTCTCACACATGCAGTCCGGCACGGTCGCCGACATCGCCGCGGTGGTCGACAACTGCGCGGTCGCCCTCCAGGAGGCGGAGGAGATGGCCGGCTTCCGCCCGACCCAGGTCGTCATCGGGATAGCCGGGGAGCTGGTCAAGGGCTTCACCACGACCCACAGCCAGGAGCGCAAGAAGCCCGACCAGCCGATAACCGAGGGTGAACTCCAGCGACTCATCGACGGAGTCCAGCGCGAGGCCCTGCGCGAGGCCGAGCGGGCCATCACCTGGGAGACCGGGCTGCCACACGTCGATGTCCGGCTGGTCCATGCCGCCATCACCGGCGCCTCGATCGACGGCTATTCGCTGACCAACCCGGTCGGGTTCCAGGGCCGCCACGTCAGCATCGGGATCTTCAATGCGTTCGCGCCGCTCGTGCACCTGGGTGCGCTCCAGAGCGTGGCCAGCCAGCTTGACCTCGAACTGCTCGAGATAGTCGCCGAACCGTATGCGGTCGCCCGGGTCCTGGGTGCCGACCAGACCCGCCAGACCGGCGCCCTGTTCGTCGATGTCGGCGGCGGCACGACCGACGTCGCGCTCGTCCGCCAGGGCGGCATCGAGGGAACGCGGATGTTCGCGCTCGGGGGCCGTGCCTTCACCAAGAGCCTGGCCGATCGCCTTGACCTGCCGTTCCCCAGGGCGGAGGCGCTCAAGGTGGACTACGCACGTGGACTGGATATCGCGGACCGTGCCGCCGTGGCGGCGATCATCGGTGACGACGTGCGCGTCTGGACGGCCGGGGTGGAGCTGGTCATGGAGGAGCTTTCGGGTGGGGATCTCCTGCCCGGGCGGATCTACCTGTGTGGCGGCGGGTCCAGGTTGCCCGAGGTTCGCGACGCACTCGCGACCGAGTCCTTCTGGCGCCAGATGCCGTTCGCCCGGCCGCCCGAGGTCACCATCCTGGCACCCGACCAGATAGACACGATCTCGGACGCTACCGAACTGCTTGTCGACCAGCAGGACGTGACCCCGCTCGGGCTCGCCTTTCAGGCGATCGAGCTCCAGACGACCGAGGATGCGCTCGATGTCGCCCTGCGCAGGGTGCTCCGGGCGATGAAGGTCTGACCCCGATGGCCGGCGGGATCATCTACCTCGAGAGCGACGACGAGATCACCTCGGCTGCGGCGCGGATCCGCGACTTCGATGGGCGTCGGGTCGCCGTGGTCCTGCCGTACGGCTCGCGGGTGGCCACGTCGCGGATCAACTTCCGGCTGCTCGCCCGGGATGCGATGACCCACGAGAAGCGGCTCGCGATCGTGGCCGGGGAAGCGGCGGCGCGGGCGTTGGCGGCTTCGGCCGGGCTCCCGGTCTTCGCCTCGGTCGCCGAGTACGAGGCGTCGCTCGGCACGGAGGGCGCGATCGCGGATGTGTCGCTGGATCGCTCGGAGACGGTCGTTCGACCACCGGAGCCGGATCCCACCGAGCGTATCGCGGAGACCGCCCGGACCGTGGCCACGGCGCGCGCGGTCGCGACGGACCGCTCTGAGGGATCGGCGATCGCAGGCGCGGGGGTCGGGACGGCGACGTCGGCGGCCCGGGCCGGTTCGTCACGGACGAGACCCCAGCCTCGCGAAGCGGAGCCCGACGGATCCACTCCGGCCATCGCCCGACCAGGTGCCCCGTCGGCGGCGATGACGGGCACCGGCAGGGGCCGTGGTCAGCGCGGCGGGTTCGGCCGGACCGGGCTGCTCGCCGGTGTCCTCGTCCTTGGGCTGGCAGTCGTCGTTGGTGGCGTCGCCGCATTCCTGTTCCTGCCCTCGGCCACCGCGGTCGTGACACCGCGCGAGGAGACGGTCGGCCCGGTCTCGCTGCGGATCACCGCAAGCACGACGATCGACGCCCCGGATATCGAGACCGGTCAGGTTCCGGCCGAGATCGTCCCAGTGCCCGTGACCGCGTCAGACACATTCGAGGCGACGGGTGTGCGTGTCGCCGAGACCAAGGCCAAGGGCGAGGTCCAGTTCCAGAACTTCGACCCGACCGCACCGAACACGATCGCCAAGGGTTCCATCGTGAGCACGCGATCCGGAGTCCAGTTCCGGACCAACAGCTCGGTCACGGTGCCCGCAGCCGAGCTCGTCGGTGTCACCATCTTCCCGGCCGCCAAGTCGGTCAAGGTCACGGCCGTCGACCCCGGCGAGGATGGCAATGTGGCGGCGAATACGATCGACGAGGTCCCGCGTGGCGAGAACCGCGTCGTCCTCCGGGTGACCAACCCGGAGCCGACGGCGGGTGGGACACGCGAGGAGTTCCCCCGGGTCACCCAGGAGGACGTCGATGCGGCGATGTCCTCGCTTGAGACCAGTCTTCAGTCGGCATTCGCAGCGCGAGTCGCCGATCCGGCGCTCGTTCCCGGCGATGCGACCGTGTTCCCCGAGACTGCCGTCATGGGTGAGGCGACCCCGTCGGTCGCGATCGACAAGCTGATCGGCCAGGAGGTGGAGACC
>CAYNGM010000375.1:0-2505 GCA_964396565.1 uncultured Anaerolineaceae bacterium
TGACTCGCGCGACGGTCGAGGAGATCAGCCGCTTCAAGGACGAACCGGACTGGATGCTCCAGTTCCGACTGCGCTCGTACGACCACTTCGTCCAGCGCGCGATGCCGTCGTGGGCCGATGGCCTCGACAAGATCGACTTCGACAAGATCATCTACTACCGCAAGCCGTCCGAGCGCGAGGAGAAGTCCTGGGACGACGTCCCCGAGCAGATCAAGCAGACATTCGAGAAGCTCGGCATCCCGGAGGCCGAGCGCAAGTTCCTGGCCGGTGTCGGCGCGCAGTACGACTCGGAGGTCGTCTACCACAACGTCCGTGAGGAGCTGAGTCGGATCGGCGTCGTGTTCATGGGCACGGATCAGGCGCTCAAGGAATACCCGGACATCTTCCGCAAGCACTTCGGCACGGTCGTCCCGCCCGAGGACAACAAGTTCGCGGCGCTCAACAGCGCGGTCTGGTCCGGTGGCTCGTTCGTGTACGTCCCCAAGGGCGTCGAGGTCCCACTTCCGCTGCAGGCGTACTTCCGGATCAACGGCGAGAACACCGGACAGTTCGAGCGGACGCTGATCGTCGTGGACGAGGGCGCCAAGGTCCACTACATCGAGGGCTGCACGGCTCCCATCTACGCCACCGATTCACTCCACGCGGCGGTCGTCGAGGTCGTCGCCCTACCCGGTTCCAAGGTCCGCTACACGACCATCCAGAACTGGAGCAACGACGTCTACAACCTCGTCACCAAGCGCGCCCACGCGTACGAGCGCAGCACGGTGGAGTGGATCGACGCGAACACCGGTTCGCGGCAGACAGTCAAGTTCCCGGCCATCTACCTGCGCGGTGAGGGCGCCACGGCGGACGTCATCTCGGTGGCGGTCGCCGGTCGTGGCCAGCACCAGGACACCGGGGCCAAGGCGATCCACCTCGCTCCCAACACGCGCTCGCGGATCGTCAGCAAGTCGGTCTCCAAGGACGGCGGTCGAGCGACCTATCGCGGTCAGCTGAAGGTTTCGCCGGGGGCGACCAACGCCGTGGCCAGCGTCCGTTGCGACGCGCTGATGCTCGATGACGAGAGCCGCAGCGACACGTATCCGTATATCGACATCCAGGAAGACGACACGACCATGACCCACGAAGCGACCGTGGGCAAGATCAGCGCCGACCAGGTCTTCTACCTGATGAGTCGCGGATTGACCGAGAACGAGGCGCAGAACCTGATCGTCCAGGGATTCCTCGAGATCTTCACCAAGGAACTTCCGATGGAGTACGCGATCGAGTTCAACCGACTCGTGAAGCTCGAGATGGAGGGTTCGCTCGGATGACGACTGCCGCACCCGAGCAGGCTGAGCCGACGCATCCGCGCCCGGTGTCGCGCGCCCCGCGTCGCGGGCCGACCGATCTGCCGTTCCGATTCGTCGATCGTGGGCTTGCTGAGACGCTGGCCGATGAGCGTGCCGAGCCGGATCGGCTGCGCGATGCCCGGATCGAGGCGTGGCAGCAGTTCGAGACGCGGCCGATCGAGCCGAACCAGCTGTATACCCAGTACCTCGATCTGCGCGCCGCGGACCTGTTCGATGTCCGGCCCTACGTGCGAACCGCGAATGGCCCGGCCGACGATGCCCCGACGGCGCTCCCCGACGGGGTGGCCGGGCTCATCGAGCTGGTCGAGGACGGTGTGGGGGCACTCGCCCTGCGGGCGGACCTGCGCGGCTCGGGAGTCATCCTCGAAACCTTCGGGGCGGCCATCGAGCGCGACGCGGATGCCTTCCGGGCGGAGCTCGCCACTGGCGCCCAGCTCCAGGACGACAAGCTTGCCGCGCTGTCACTCGGGTTCTGGAGCCAGGGCGTTAGGCTCGTCGTCCCCGACGGCGTGAAGGTAGATCAGCCGATCGTCATCCGCTGGGCCGTGGGTGCGCCCGGTCGTGCCCTCGTCACGCGTTCCCGCGTCACGCTCGGCACCGACGCCGAGGTGTCGATAGTCGAGGAGCTGGTGGGGAGTCCGGCGAGTGTCGGTGGTGGCAGCCAGGCGCTGTTTACCGGGACCCTCGAGGTGAACCTCGCGGCACGGTCGCGGTTGTCGGTGGCCAGTCTCCAGGAGCTGCCAGATCACGTGGTCGTCATCGGCCACCGTGTCGCCGAGATCGGCGACGACGCCGAGCTGCACTGGGCGCTCGCCCAGCTTGGCGGACGCCTGGTCAGGAGCCGCGTGGACAATCGACTGGTCGGCGACAGGAGCCGGGTAGAGCAGGTGGAGATCGTGTTCGGGGGTGAGTCCCAGTCGTTCGACCTCACCTCGTACACGACCCACGTCGGCCGCGACACGACCGGTGACCTGCTCTCGAAGGGCGCGCTCCTCGATCGGGCGCGGTCGTACATGAAGGGGCTGATCACGATCGAGCGAAGCGCGATCGGGACCGACAGTTACCTCGGTGAATTCGGGATGAACCTCAGTCGGGCCACGCGCTCCGTCGCCATCCCGTCGCTCGAGATCGACCAGCCCGATTGCCGGCGGGC
>CAYNGM010000376.1:0-2504 GCA_964396565.1 uncultured Anaerolineaceae bacterium
CCCGGCTGCAACTCGACATCATGGGTGTCGCCGGCATCATCGTCGCCCGCACCGATGCCGAGGCCGCTACCTTCCTCGATGGCCGCGGCGACGAGCGCGATCAGCCGTTCATCCTCGGCGCGACCAACCGTGCTGTGCCGAGCTATCGGGTCGGTTACATCGCCATCCTGCGGCGGCTCAACGAGCGTGGCGTCGGGGCCGTGCGCGGTCACCTCCTGTTCGCGATCCCGGAGGGCGACCTCCGTCGTGCCGAAACGTGGCTGGAGCGGGTAGGCCTCCTCGCGCTCATCGATCGCAACGCGACCGCTGCAGCCGGTTCGGGTGCGCCGCCGCTCGAGTCTCTCCTCGATGCGATCGATACCCGCTATGCAGAGGTCTGGGCGGCCGAAGCCGGTCTGATGACCCTGGGCGATGCCGTCGGGGCGACCATGGCGGTACGGCGCGCCGAGGGCGAGACCTTTGCGGTCAGCGCCGAGGAATGGACGGCGTTCGCGGCGACTGCATCGTGGTCCGAGGTGCGTGACCGGGCAGCCGAGCTCGGGGTGGCGGTCGACTGGGACCCAGAGCTGCCCAAGACCCCGGACGGCTACTACCAGGTGCGCGGCGGCATCGATTACGCGATCGCCAAGTCCCTTGCCGCCGCACCGTTCGCCGACTTGCTGTGGATGGAGACCAAGACCGCCGATCTCGCCGATGCCCAGCGCTACGCGGAGGCGATCCACGCGGTCTACCCGGACAAGATGCTCGCCTACAACCTGTCGCCGTCATTCAACTGGGACACGACCGGGATGACCGACGACGAGATGTGTCGCTTCCCCCAGGAGCTGGGCAGGCTCGGGTTCGTCTTCGACTTCATAACTTATGGTGGCCACCAGATCGACGGGCTTGCCGCGGAGGAGTTCGCGACCGCCCTGCGCGAGGACGGGATGCTCGCCCTGGCTCGGCTCCAGCGCAAGTTCCGGCTCCTTGAGTCCCCCTACAAGACACCGCAGTCGCTGGTCGGGGGCGACCGGCTGGATGCTGCCCTGATGGCGGCGTCGGGTCGGACTGCCGCGACCAAGGCGATGGGCAAGGGGTCCACCCAGCACCAGCACCTGGTCCAGACCGAGGTCCCGCCGCGCGTCCTGGCGGGCTGGCTGGAGCGGTGGGCGCGCCGCTGGGATCGCCCGGGCTCGCCCCATGTCGAACTGCGTCCGCACACCGCAGGCTCCGACGTCCTGGAGCTGCGCGCCATCGATCCGGATGGCACGGTCCTCGCCGACGTCATCTTCACCAGCATCGCCGATCGGCGGGGCCGAGGCATCCTGTCGGTCCGCGACCAGACGACCGACCCATCGGTCCGGCGGCGGCGGCTGATGACGCTGCTCCAGCTCTTCCTGATGCACCGCTACCACGCGGATGCCGTGCACTACCTGACGCCGACCCCGGACAACGAGGCACAGGTCGAACGGATGCGCGCGATGGGCATCTTCAGTTCGACCGCCTCGGAGGTGGGTCAGATCATCGTCGCCGACGTTGACCGCGATCGGGTGGATGACCTGACCCGGTCGGACGACGACCTGACCGCGCTGCTCGAGGCCGCACCAGCCGCCGGGACGATCGCGGCGGGCTAGCCTCCTCCCGATGCTGGACGGCGTCCCGTGGCGAACACGATGGGGGCCACGAACTCGAAGGCGCCCGGTGAAAGCGCCATCAGGCCCTCGCGCAGCCTGATCAGGAAGCGTCGGCGTTCGGCTCGGGAGAACTCGTCGAAGGTGCTTGCCTCGTCGAACTCCACGAGGAACGCGATGTAGCTATCGATGCTGAAGGCGTGGCGCAGGGTCACCGCCTCGACCGCGACGTCGTCGAAGCCGGCCTCGCGGAGCTCCCGTGCCGCCTCCCCGGGCGAGGCGAGGTCACCGGGTCGCGCCTCCTCCTCCGGCTCGTCGAACCCGGACTCGCTGAGCAGCGCCTCGAATACGCGGTCTGGAGCAAACGGTCGTTCGTCGGCCAGCCACGTCACATAGCCCAGGGTCCCGCCCGGCCGCAGTACCCGATGGGTCTCGCGCAGCGCCGCGGGTCGGTCGGGCACCAGTTGGAACACGAATGACGACAGCGCAAGGTCGAACCGTCCGTCGTCGAATGGCAATCCCGCCGCGAGCGCGACGGTCGTGGTCAAGCGGCCCGCAACCTCCCCCTCCGCCTCAGCCGATCCCCTCAGGACATCGAGCATGGTCGCCGCCGCATCGATCGCGCTGACCCGGACCGACGGCCAGCGCCGGAGCACCGTCAGCGCCAGGTTGCCGGTCCCGGCGCCGATATCGAGAACCTCCCGTGCGCCAGCCTCGACGAGCGCCGCGTGGCGATCGAGCAGCACCCCGACGCTCGGCGCGAGGACCGGTGCCCAGTGGCGCTGATAGCCGATCGCGTCGGGGTCGGGTGAGGTTCGGTCGTCATTCTGGTCCGAGTCCGCGGTCACGCCCCTGATGGTGCCACGCCGGTGCCGTCGCGCGGCCCGCGCGCCC
>CAYNGM010000377.1:0-2501 GCA_964396565.1 uncultured Anaerolineaceae bacterium
TGGCCAGGTCCGAGATGGACGCGTCGCCTCGTCCGAGCCGCTCCAGGACGCCACGCCGGGTGGCATCGGACAGCGCCGCGAAGGAGGCATCGAGTCGGCTCTCGATATACTGAACCATCTAGTTCAGTATAGCATCGGATCGCCGATGGTGTGGTGCAAGAGCTCCAGACGAGTAGGACGGGCGGGGGGGGGTGGCTGGTGGTGCCAGCCTCGAGTTGGTCCAGTGGTCAGGACGGCGACCCGAGCGCCCGAACGATATGGGGGAGCGACGTCAGTACGCCCAGCATGACCGCGACCACGAGGGCTCCCCGCGCTGCGACCACGAGGCCCCGCGGCGCACTCGCGGACCCCCTGATGCGCAGTCCCCACCAGGCCGCCGTGCACAAGCCCACGACGAGCAGTGCGTAACCTGCCCGGAGCGTCGCCTGGTATTCGTCCGACGCGAGGAACACGAGCAGCACGAACGGCAGGACCAGCACCGCCCCCACCAGCGTGACGACCGCGTACAGCGCGGAGGATCCCTTCTGGCCCATCACCGTGTGGGGGAGCCGCCGGTCCAGCCAGCTGTCAAGCAGCGCGATGGACAGGCCGATCGTGCCCACGAGCACCACGAGCAGCGCGACCACCGCCGGATCGTGATCGAGGATCACGAAGTCTGGGTTGCGTCCGAAGATGAGCACCGGCGTCCCGATCGCGATCGCCAGGCCAGCCGTCAGCAACGCCCGGACCCCGACGCGCCCCGGGATCCAGGGACTGACGATGACCCAGATCGCCCCGGCCATGGCGCACGAGATCAGCCCGAACAGGGTCAGGGCGAGCGTTCCACCCAGCGTGATGTCGCCGATCCGGTTCCCATTCTCCGTGAGCGCACCGACGGCATCCGGGTGGAGGAACGCCGCGATCCGCATCACGAGCCGGCCGCCGAGGCCGCCGACCACGATCCCCGCGACGACGCCCGACATGCCACCCCTGGCGATGTCGCGCAGCACCTCGCCGGTCCGCGAGGGTCTTACCTGCTTGCTGGCCTGGGCCACCGCGAGTCGTCCGGCGGCGACCACGGAGTCGCTCATCTCCGCACCTCTATGCTCGTATCCGGCAGCCGGCTCCCCACGCTCACGGCGCACAATCGCTTGACATGGCGCTACGTGAGCGACGATATATCGCACCACGATATATCGTCAATCGTTAGAAAGGTCCCACCCATGGTCACCCGGATCCCCGAACTCGGCAGGTTCGCCGAACCTGCCCTCCTCATCCTCGTCAGCCTGAGCGATGGCCCCAAGCACGGCTACGCGATCATGTCCGACGTGGAGGCCGGCACCGGCCGGCCGCTGGGTCCGGGGACCCTGTACGCAGCGCTCGCCCGTCTCGAGGAGCGCGGCCTGATCGAGGCGCTTGCACCCGTCGACCGTCGACGCCCATACCGGCTCACCGCGGTGGGTGCCGGAGTCCTCGCCGAGCAACTCCACGAGCTCTCCGCGTTCGCGCAGCTCGGTCTCCAACGACTTGGCCGGCCAACCGGCTGACCGGCGATGGGTCCCGTGATCGCCGTGCTGCTCCGCCTCTATCCGGCGCGCTGGAGGGCACGCTACGGCGATGAGTTCGCCGCGGTGCTCGAGGAGCGGCCGCTCGGCCCGTTCGACGTGGCTGACGTGCTGCTCGGCGCACTGGACGCCCACCTCCATCTACGCGGCCTGGGCGCCGCGTCCCAGCACGGAAGCGGGTTCACGATGTCGCTCCGCATCGGGGGTTATGCCGCCATCGTGGGCGGCTTCCTGTGGCTGCTTGCGATCGCGGGTAACGCCATCAACGACGGGGGTGAGTCGTTCGGGCCGTGGCTCGGGTTTGCGATCGTCGGCGCGACGGTGGCGACACTCTTCGCCCTCATCGGCCTGAGCGCGTTCCAGGCGCGCAACCACCCGGTACTCACCTGGGCCGCCTTCGCGATCCCGGCCGCTGGTGCCGTGATAGCCCTCGGCGGCTACGTGGCGATCGTCGCGATCGGGGACAGCGATGCCACCCTGGTCGGTGGCATCAGTCCTTGGATGCTCGGATCCCTCGGACTCCTGACGATGGTGCTCGGTTCCATCTTGTTTGCAGTTGCGACGTGGCGCACCCGCAGCTTGTCGCGAGTCGCGTCTGTCCTCCTCGCGGTCGGCGCGATCGCCGTCGTCCTCTCGCTATTCGGCGCGAGCGGCGTGCTCCCATCGCCCATCGCGATCGTTCTCATCGTCGCCGCGACTCTCGTGTTTCCGGCAGGCTGGATCGTCATGGGCGTCAGCGCCCTCCGCGTCGACCGTATCGGGACAACGCGTTTCGAAGGAGCCATCTCATGATCGAGAGGGCCCGTCCCGGCTCGTTACGCCGCCCGCCGTGGCCCTGGCGCTCGTGCGGGCGCTGGGCCAGGTGCCGGCGGGCGTATGATGGACCCGCATCGTCAGGCATTTGCTGCGATGGCGCCGGGGAAGTCCCTCGGCTCGAACGGATTTCGCCGACGTATC
>CAYNGM010000378.1:0-2499 GCA_964396565.1 uncultured Anaerolineaceae bacterium
TCAGCGACAGGAACGCCCGATAGATCTGGTCCGAGTGATACCAGTGATTGGTGCCTGCGCCCATGGCGATCATCGACCGACCGCGGGTCAGTTCCGCGTTGCGTGCGAACTCGCGGGCGATCCGCGTCGCCCTTCCGGCCGGCACCGACGTGATGGCCTCCTGCCAGGCGGGAGTACATGGCTGGCTGGCGTCGTCGTAGCCGGTCGGCCACTCGCCGGGCAGTCCGTCACGGGTCACGCCGTACTGCGCGAGCAGGAGGTCGAAGACGGTCGTGACGAGGGCATCGCCGACCCGCATCGCCGGCACGCCGCGCCGCACGGTGGTGCCCCCTTCGGTCGGGCCGATATCGAAGCGGGGCAGATCGACGGCGACGCCCGCGGCGCCTTGTCGCCCGTAGAGCGACAAGGCGGGACGAAGGTCACCAAGCTCGAGGTTCCAGCGGCCCTCGCCCTCTGGGCCGTGGCGGAACCCGATCGAGCCGTTGGGCACGGCCGGAACCCCGGTCGCCTCGTCGAGGACGACCGTCTTCCAGTCCGCGTTCTCGCTGGCCGCCTCACTCGAGCCGACGTCGCCACCAAGATCCGTGGCGTGCAGGAATCGATCGGCGCCGTAGACGCCCGGTTCGCGCTCGTGCAGCGTGACCAGACAGGGCAGGTCGGTGAAGCGACGGGCGTAGTCCTCGAAGTAGGGGACCTGGCGGTCGATGTAGAACTCGCGCAGGATCACGTGGCCCATGGCCATCGCCAGGGCACCATCTGTCCCCGGCTGCGCGGCCAGCCAGTCGTCGGCGAACTTGGTGTGATCCGAGTAGTCGGGCGACACGACCACGACCTTCTGGCCGCGGTAGCGCGCCTCGGTCATGAAGTGCGCATCGGGTGTCCGGGTGATCGGGATGTTCGTACCCCAGATGATCAGGTACGCCGCGTTCCACCAGTCAGCCGACTCGGGGACGTCGGTCTGGTCGCCGAACACCTGGGGTGACGCCGGCGGCAGATCCGCGTACCAGTCGTAGAAGCTCAGGATCACGCCGCCGATCAGCGACAGGAAGCGGGTCCCGCCCGAGTACGAGACCATCGACATCGCGGGGATCGGCGTGAAACCCGCGACGCGATCGGGTCCGTAACGCTTGATGGTGTAGACGTGCGCCGCGGCGATCATGTCGAGCGCCTCGTCCCAGGTGGATCGGACGAACCCGCCCCGCCCGCGGATCTCCTTGTACGAGCGCGCTGCCTCGGCGTCCTCGACTATGGAGCCCCACGCGTCGACGGGATCGCCGTGTCGCTCCAGCGCCGCCCGCCACAGCTCCACCAACCGCCCGCGGATGTACGGATACTTCACCCGCAGCGGCGAGTACGTGTACCACGAGAAGGAGGCGCCACGCGGGCAGCCGCGGGGCTCGTACTCCGGTGTCCCCGGGCCGATCTCCGGGTAGTCGACGGCCTGGGTCTCCCAGGTGATGAAGCCGTCCTTGACATACACGTTCCACGAGCACGACCCGGTGCAATTCACGCCGTGGGTGGAGCGGACCACCTTGTCGTGCTGCCAGCGATCACGGTAGAACGACTCCCACCGCCGGCCCTGGTCGGTCAGCGCCGACCAGTCGTCGACGATCGGTTCGCTCGGGCGCAGGTAGCGGTGGGCTCCGCGCAGGATCCGGTCGACGACATCGTTGGCCGCCTCTGCGACCGAACCACCAGCTGGCGGTGTCGGCGTGCCTGAGGCTTCACTCTCTGCGCGGATTCGTGCCATCGGCAGACCGCCTTCCTGGTCAGGACACTGACCCGGGACCCTGCGGACGACGGGGACGCTGACCGGATCGATGGCCGCGCGCCGTCCTTCCTAACCATACTGCGGGTCGGCCGGGGCGGTCGTCGCCATCTCGGCCCGGATACGTCCGCCAGCTGACCGCGCCAGACGATCGCGGTCAGACCGGTGTCCAGGATCAGCGCCACGTTCGTCTCAATGCCACGACCGTGGCTCTGCACGTCGCTCGTCGGTCTGTCGAGCCGTATGGCACATCCTGGCGTCCGCGGGACTACTGCTGTGGTCGGCGCCCGGTCTGGGCCGGAGTGCCCGGTATCATGGCCGGCGAGGTCGCCCGCGACCCGGTTCCAGCCACCGTCGATGCCCCCGCGAGGCGACCCCGATGACCGCCCCCGCCGCTGCGCCCCCCGTCCCGCCACTTCGTGCCGGCGATCCGCCCATCGCCATCCTTGTTGACTACGACGGCACGGTGGCGCTGACCGACGTCTCCGACACGGTGCTCGCCGAGTACATCACGGCCGAGTGGGAGGCGGATGTAGCGGCCTACGACGCCGGCCTCGTCGGTTCGCGTCGACTGATGACCAGCGAGATGGCGATGCTCGATGCGGATCCCGCCGACCTGTTCGCCACGGCCGCAGCACAGCCGCATGATCCCGGCTTCGTATCGTTCGTCCGGCGCGCCCGAGACGCCCACATCCCGGTCGAGATCGTCTCGGACGGCTTCGGCTTCTTCA
>CAYNGM010000379.1:0-2484 GCA_964396565.1 uncultured Anaerolineaceae bacterium
GCGACCGCGTTGATGAGCGTCGTCTTGCCGCACCCGGACGGCCCGACGATGACCAGGAACTCACCCTGTTCGATCGAGAGCGACACGTTCGACAGCGCGATGAGCATGTTCTTGTGGTCGCTCAGCTCGTACTCGACGGTGAGGTCCCTGATCTCGATGTGGGCCACGCGGCGCTCCTCCAGGTCGGGGCGAGGGTGGGGGGCGGTCAAGTCGGCCGCCCGGACGTCGCGATCAGTCGCCGAGGGCGACGATCGCCTCGATCTCGATCAGATAGTCGGTCTGGGCGAAGCCCGCGACACGAAGCAGCGTCGTGGACGGGACCTCATCGCCCTCGAAGTAGCGGGCCCTGATGTCACGCAGTTGGTCGCGGTGGATCTGGTACTCCTCACCGACGTAGACATTGGTCTTGACCACGTCCCTGAGCGTCCCGCCCGAGGCCTCGACGACGCGCTTGAGGGTCGCGTAGGTGTTCTCCGCCTGGGTCAGGATGTCCTTGGGCAGCGTGCCGTCCAGGTTGTAGCCGACGACGCCGCTCAGGAACACGAGCGACCGGGCGTCGGTCACCTTGATCGCGTGGTTGAAGCGCCACGGGGTCTGGTACACGTCGGGCGGATTGACGAGGGTCTTCTTCATCCGTGAACGCCTCCATCGACTCGGCCGGACGGGCGTCCGACCGTGTGCTGGTCCGGGGAATGTATCCGAACGTCGCTAGAATGTATACCAGCAAGGATCGTCGGCGTCACCCCGCATCGTTGCCTTCCGGCGCGTCACTGGATGCAAAAAGTGGATGACTTGTATCCAATCCTGCGGTAGGATTACGTGGTCCGTCCGTTCGCCCCAACGCTCGCCCCGAAGTTGAGAGGACCATGTTTCGGATCACCATCGACGTCGGTGGCACGTTCACCGACTGCCTCGTCCTCGATGAAGAGGGCCAGCTCCGTCAGTTCAAGGCGCCGACCACACCGGCCGACCCATCAAACGGCTTCCTCGAGGCCCTGACCAAGGCTGCCGCCGGCAACGGCCTGGACCTGCGGGACTTCCTCGGCCGGGTCGAACTGATCATCCACGGCACGACGCTCGCCACCAACACGCTGATCAACCGCAACGGCGCGTTGACCGGGATGATCACGACCCGCGACTTCCGCGACATCGTCGAGATCCGCCGTGGCTACAAGAACGTGCGAACGTCGATGTACAACGTCTTCGTCCCGCCATACAAGCCGCTTGCGCCGCGCTACCTGCGTACCGAGGCAGCTGAGCGGACGACCTACGACGGCGAGATCCTGACGCCGCTTGACGAGGACGAGGTGCGCGTCGCCGCCGAACGTCTCAAGGCGGAGGGCGTCGAGGCCGTCGCCGTCGGTTTCCTGCATGCCTATGCCAACCCGACCAACGAGCGGCGCGCGGCGGAGATCGCCCGCGAGGTCCTGGGTGACGGCGTGTACGTCACGACCTCGAGCGACATCCTGCCTGTCTGGCGCGAGTTCGAGCGGTTCAACACGACCCTCGTGTCGGCGTATACCGGTCCGGTCGTGGAGCGCTACCTGCGCACACTGGCCCGCCGTCTCAACGAGGAAGGCTTCACCGGCAACCTGCTGATGATGCTGTCCGACGGTCTTGTCGAGACCATCGAGTACTGCATCCCGCGGGTCGTCTACCTGATCGGGTCGGGTCCGGCTGCGGCTCCGTCGGGCGCCCTCCAGATCGGCCGGGCGATCGGCACCAACGACATCCTGTCGGTGGACATGGGCGGCACCTCGTTCGACATCTGCATGGTCCGCGACGGTGAGATCCCGACGACCAGCGACGGCTGGGTCCAGGACGAGCGCGTCGCCATCAAGATGATCGACATCCAGTCGGGCGGCACCGGCGGTGGATCTATCGCCTGGATCGACTCGCTTGGCCTGCTGCGTGTCGGACCACGCTCTGCCGGCGGCGATCCGGGACCGGCCTGCTACGGCAAGGGCGGCACGGAGCCCACCGTCACCGACGCCGACCTGATCCTGGGCTACGTACCGGCCGACTTCTTCCTTGGCGGCGAGATCCCGCTCGACGAGGCGGCCTCGCGAAAGGCGATGGCCAAGGTCGCCGAGCCACTGGGGGCCTCGATCGAGGCCGCCGCAGCGGCGGTCTTCACCACCGCCAACTCGTACATGGCCGACCAGATCACCGAGGTCGCGACACGGCGTGGTCACGACGTCCGCGACCTGACCATGGTCGCGGGCGGGGGCGCCGGCCCCGTCCATGCCGCGTCGATCGCCGACCAGCTGCACATCCCGACGGTCATCGTCCCGCCCATCGCCGCGACCTACTCGGCGTTCGGCATGTTCGCCATGGACGTCGGACGCAACTACGCCCGCTCATATATCGCGCGCGCCAAGGCCATCGACGTGGCCAGGGTCAACGCCCTGTACGCAGAGATGGAGGCCGAGGCGATCGAGGGCTTCAAGGCACTCGATGTCGCACCCGAGACCGTGGTCTTCA
>CAYNGM010000380.1:0-2483 GCA_964396565.1 uncultured Anaerolineaceae bacterium
CGCAGGGCGAGCTCCGCCTCCGTGACACCCGGCCTGATCTCGGGGAGGAGCGCGGCGAGGGCGCGATCGGCCACCGCACACGCTGCAGCGACACGCTCGAGTTCAGCCGGCTCCTTGACCGCGCGGTCAGCCTCGATCCAGCCCTCCACCGGGACAAGCTCTACGTCGGGCGCCGCCGCCGCGAGGCGCGTCCATGTCGCGTGGGACACGAAGCCCGCCTCCACCCCGACTCGACTCGCCCCCACCGAGGCGACGAGCTCCGACCAGCGTGCCGGCAGGTCGCCATACGCCTCGGCTATCCGGGCGTCGGGCGCCTCGCGCCGGGCCTGGATCGTGTAGCGCGAGTCGGCCAGCACGACCACCTCGTCGCGACCGATCAGGAACTGCCCGGAATTGCCGGCCACCTTCTCCTCGCCGTCGGCCAGGGCGAAACCGGTCAGGTACCGCATATGCTCGCGACGGACCCCGAAGTAGCCATCGATCCCGGCATCCGCGAACCGGGCACGCAGACGCGCCAGGCGAGCGGGCCTCGCGGCCCGGTCGGCGGCCTCCCAGGCGTCGATCTGCGCAGCGCCGGGTGGCGGCGCGAAATCCCCGGGGGTTGGCGTATGCGCCACGCTAGTAGCCGTACTTCTGCTTGTTGGCGTCATGCTCCTTCTTCGTCTTGGCGAAGACGTGAGCCCCGTCACCGTCGGGGATCGCCAGGAAGTAGATGTAGCCGTCCTTGGTGTCCGGGGCGAGGGCGGCGTCGATCGAGGCGAGCGTCGGCGTCGCGATGGGCCCCGGCGGCAGACCCGGCATGACATAGCTGTTGTAGCCCGCCAGGGCGTCCGGCAGCTGGACCTGCGCCAGAGGCGTCTTGGGGACGGTCCAGAACACGTACTCCTTCCACTTCGCGAAGTCGGTCGCGTCGAGGTTCACCGAGTCGACGGCATAGATGACCGTGGGGTCCGCGTTGAGCAGACCGGTCTTGACTCCGGGCAGCTTGTCCAGCCGGTTCTGATAGACCCCGGCGATCCTGGCCCGTTCGTCGTCGAGGACGGCCTCGCGCTCGACGATGGAGGCGAGGGTCATTACCTGGTAGAAGTCGAGCCCGCGGTCGGCCGCGACATCCATCCGCTCCGGGCCGACCGCTTCCTCGAACTTGTCGAGCATCAGTCGGACCAGCTCCTCCGGCGTGGTGTCGGGCAGGACGCGATAGGTCGCCGGCCACAGGAAGCCCTCGAGGGATGCTCCCCTGGGGGCGTCCTCCCTGATCGCGGCCAGCCACGGATAGTCAGCGATGAGCGATGCCGGCGGGTCGGTCACGAGCTCATAGAACTCGCGCGGATCCATCTGGAGTCCCTCGATCGTCTCGAGCTTGGCGGTGATCTGCTCCAGGCGCAGCCCGGTACGCAGTGCGATCTCCACGTAGGGGATGGCTGGCGGCGCGAGAAGGGATGTCACGATCTCGTCCGGGGTCTGGTTCCCGCGCAGCAGGAAGTCGCCCTTCTGGAGGTCCCCTGTCAACCCGCGCTCGGTCGCGATGAACACGAAGGCGCGCCGATCCTTGAGCAGACCCTGCTTCTCCAGGCGCTCGCCGATGGTGGCCGCCGTATCGCCATCCTTGACCGTGAACGAGACCTGGTCGGGATCAGCTGATGCCGGCGTCGTCAGCGCGTCACCGAGGTCCTCGCGCACCACATCGGCGACCCAGTCGAAGCGCAGGGCACCCGGGTTGTCGGCCGCCCAGGCGAGGATGGCCGAGTTGACGACCGGCCGGAGGGCCGTCAGGGCGACGACGAGAACGAGTCCGGCCAGGACGAGCGCGAAGACGAGGAACTTGAGCAGGCCGACCAGTCCTCCGCCGCCACGATCACCACCACGCCGGGTCGGGCCACCGTTGCCGCCGCGGCGCGACGG
This sequence comes from uncultured Anaerolineaceae bacterium, assembly GCA_964396565.1. Lineage (GTDB taxonomy): Bacteria > Chloroflexota > Limnocylindria > Limnocylindrales > CSP1-4 > SPCO01. The sequence continues at coordinate 1,903 of CAYNGM010000380.1, forward strand.
CTCGAACGCCTCGGGGACGTACTCCGTGGCGTAGGCGTCGGGCTCGTACGGGTGGGCTTGCGGGGTTCGTGCACCGTGGCCGGCGCGCGGGTCGCGTGGGCGTCCGCCTGAGCGGATCGTCATGCGGTGGTCTCCATGGTATTGCTCGGGGGCCGCGGGGAGGACGACCGGGCGCCCCGGCGTGTGTCGAGTGCATCTTGCAGGATGATCGCCGCAGCTTCACGGTCCACCCTTGCGCGGTAGGCGTCACGCTGGGCGTGGCTGGGCGGGCCGCCGGACCGACCGCGTGGCATCGGGCCCAGACGTTGCTCGGCAAGGTGGCTGGTCAGACGCTCGTCCTGGAGGATCACCGTGACATCCGCTGGCAGCAGCGGGGTGATGGCCGCGACCCACATCCGGGTCAGGGCCGCCTGTGCCCCCTCCCCGCCGCTGACGTCGTAGGGCAGACCGACGACCACGGTCGTCGCCCGATGCCGGTCGAGGAGTCGCGCGATCGCCGCCGCGTCGTCGCTGGCATCACGCGATCGCTGGAGGGTCGCCAGCGGTGACGCGAACCAGGCTCCTGCCTCGGCAAGGGCGAT
>CAYNGM010000381.1:0-2470 GCA_964396565.1 uncultured Anaerolineaceae bacterium
GGCTCCAACATCTATGGCATCTATCCGACCGGCAAGGACCAGCGGGTCCTCGCGGATGGGCAGGTTCGTCATCGAGGCGAACCGGTCCTGGCCCTTGTCGGTGACGCCGAGACCATCGCCCGGATCGACGACGCAGAAGTGCCGATCGACTGGGAGCCCCTCCCGGAACTCCTCGATGTGGACGCCGCGCTGGCGACCGATGCGCCCCGCCTTCACGAGGCGTCAGCCGGCAACGTGCTGACCGCCGGGCGCGTCGCTCGCGGGGACGTGGTGGCGGCTCTGAGCGGCGCCGACGTGGTCGCGAGTGGCACGTTCGCGACGAGCCACGTCGAGCATGCCTACATCGAGCCTGAGGCCGGCTACGCGGAGCGGATCGGCCACCGCATGCGAGTCGTCGCCTCGACCCAGACTCCGTACATGGACCGTGACGAACTGGCGCTCATCCTCGGTTTGCCGCCGGATCGGGTCCAGGTCGTTCCGACAGCGTGCGGTGGCGGGTTCGGCGGCAAGCTCGACCTGTCCATCCAGCCTCTGGTGGCGATCGCAGCGTGGCTCCTCCATCGGCCCGTCCGCTGGGTCTACACGCGTCCCGAGTCGATGCGGGCGACCTCCAAGCGACATCCCGCGCGAGTCTCGGCCACTTTCGGAGCCACGGCCGCCGGCGACCTCGTGGCCATGGACCTCGACGGCGACTTCGACACCGGTGCCTACGCGTCGTGGGGTCCGACCGTCGCCAACCGGGTGCCCGTGCACGCCACTGGCCCGTATGTCGTTCCCGCGATGCGAGCTACGACCCGAGCCATCTACACGAACGGCCCCATCGGCGGGGCGTTCCGCGGCTTTGGCGTGCCCCAGGTCGCGATCGCCACCGAGACCCTGATGGACGACCTCGCCCTGCGGATCGGGATGGACCGCCTCGAGTTCCGCTGGCATAACGCGCTGCGTGCCGGCTCCACGACCGCGACCGGCCAGGTCCTGACCGCGAGTGTCGGACTGCGGGCATGCCTTGACGCGCTGCGACCGGCCTGGATGGCGGCCGTGGCGGCGAGTGCCGCCCAGCGCAAGGTTGCCGCAGACAGCGGCGAACCGATCCGGCGTGGCGTGGGCATCGCGGCGATGTGGTACGGCATCGGCAACACGTCACTGCCCAATCCGTCGACGATCCGGATCGGGCTGCGCCGCGACGGGACCTACCGCCTGTACAGCGGGGCGTTCGATATCGGCCAGGGTTCGCACACCGTCATCGCCCAGATCGCGGCGGACGCTCTCGGAGTCGGTCTGTCATCGATCTCGATGGTCACCGGCGACACCGATCGAACGCCCGACGCCGGCAAGACCTCGGCCTCGCGCCAGACCTTCGTCTCGGGCAACGCCACCGTAAGTGCCGCCGTTGACCTGCTCCGGCGGATCGAGCGTGCCGGACCTGATCTGGCCGACCTGCCGGAGGACGACGACGGCTGCATCGTCATCGGGGAGGGGTCATACGATCCGCGGACCACGACCCTCGATGGCGACGGTCAGGGCATCCCCTACGAGACCTACGCGTTCGGGGCGCAGCTTACGATCGTCGATGTCGACATCGAACTCGGGACGACGACCGTTCGGCGCATCGACGCGGCCCACGACGTCGGCCGGGCGATCAACCCGATGCTCATCGAGGGCCAGATCCACGGCGGGATCGCCCAGGGGCTTGGGCTCGCCCTGCTGGAGGCCTACGAGGTCGGTCGTACGGACAACCTCCATGACTACCTCATCCCGACGATCGGAGACCTGCCGCCGATAGAGGTTCACCTGATCGAGGACCACGAGCCGACCGGGCCGTTCGGGGCCAAGGGTGTCGGAGAACCGGCCCTCATCGCGACGGCCCCGGCCATCCTCGGGGCCATCCGCGATGCCACCGGCGCCCGGCTCGACCGTGTGCCGGCGACGCCGGAGCGGGTCCTGGCCGCGATCTCTCGGGAGTCTGCCCACCGCGAGTCATGATTCGGTGGTTTCCAGACCGGTTCGGAGGGGTACCATGTGGTCCGATACGGTTGGATGTGGTGCGAACACGCACCCCTTTGGTACGAATGGGGGAGGCACCCCTAGCCATTCGTCCTGGTCGGTGCTAGGTTCACGCAGCGTCGACGACCACGGAGGGTACCCCGAGCCCACGGGGCAGGTCAGCGAGCCCCGATGCGCTGCCCGACACCCATCCTCCGGCCGGCGACGGAGAGGGATCGATCGTGGCCCCGGTTCAGCGTCTCAATCGTCATATCCCGACAGACGACGAGTTGGAGCTCGTTCGGGAGCGGGCGCTCGTGCGTCTGGCCGCGATGACCGACAGGACCAGGGCCACCGAGTCGTCCGCGATCGTGGGATCGGACACAGAGTTCGAGCACAGCAGCAAGGACGGGGGCAGCGACGTGATCGAGGGACAGCAGATGGCAGCCGAAGGACCGGCGCGGTACGTGGATGGCGAGCGTGCGGC